>NZ_JBRCAD010000055.1:0-5554 GCF_053493415.1 Trichothermofontia sp.
GGTACCGAGGGGGGGGGGAACAGGCCGTGTGGGAATGACCACTGGCGGGCCAGCCAGCGGCGATGAAACTGACCGATCGGGTAAGGGCACATCCTCACCCCGGAGGGGCACCACCAGGGGAGAAGGCTTAGGAGCCTGTAATAGCGAAGGGCCAGTGGTCAGGGGCGTTGCCGGGTTGGTGAGGTGAAACGCATCCACTGGGACTGGCTGATAGTCCCGGTAATACAGGGCTGGATTGGCTCGCGCAGGATAGTTAGCCTGCAAGGCATTGGGCTCCGTTGGGATCGGGGCGGCAGTAGTGGGCACCACGTATTGGGCAATGGTTACCGTCGATCCCGTTGCGCGGGGTTGGGCCACGCCTACGAGGGAGGCACTCGCGCGGGCACCCTGACTCCAAACCAGCCACCCACCCCCTAGACCGGCTAGGGCGTAGACCGCCATCACAAGCACACGCATAACGTCTTCTCACATCGCTGCCTTTTAGGCTAACATTGGGCGGCTGAGATTGGGGGGATAGCGGTAATCAGGAGTGGGCGACGCCTTCATCCCGTGCGGCTCGCTGGACGGCTGCGGCCACTGTGGCCACCACCCGCTCATCAAACACAGAGGGAATAATATATTCGCGATCGAGTTCTGATGTGGTTACCAGGGAAGCGATCGCTGCTGCCGCCTCCAGGTACATGGTCGTAGTAATCGCCTGGGCACGACAGTCAAGGGCACCCCGGAAAATCCCAGGGAACGCCAGCACGTTATTGATCTGGTTGGGATAGTCACTGCGGCCCGTTGCCATCACCGCCACCACCGACTCGACCAACTCCGGCTGGATTTCCGGAATTGGGTTGGCCATCGCAAACACGATCGGGTCCTTCGCCATCGATCGCACTCTCTCTACGGTTAAGACCCCCGGCACACTCACCCCCAAGAACACGTCGGCTCCCTGGAGGGCATCCGCCAGGGTACCGGCGGGCGCATCGACCGCAAATTCTTGCTTCTGGGTCGTGAGGTTGGTTCGTGCTTGGCTAACCAGCCCTTGGGAGTCGCATAACCAAACCGTGGTGGCTCCCGCTTTTTTTAAGAGGCGGGCGATCGCGATGCCAGCAGCCCCGGCCCCATTGATCACAATTCGCACCGAGTCTAGAGATTTCTTCACCAATTTAAGGGCATTGTATAGGGCCGCGAGGGAGACGATCGCCGTGCCGTGCTGATCATCGTGGAAAACGGGGATGTTCAATTCCTGCTTTAAGCGAGCTTCGATCTCAAAACAGCGCGGGGCACTGATATCCTCCAGGTTGACACCGCCAAACACGGGCGCGATCGCCTTCACCGTGCGGATGATTTCCTCCGTATCCTGGGTTGCCAGACAAATAGGGAAGGCATCAATATCCGCAAAGGACTTGAACAGCATGGCTTTACCTTCCATCACCGGTAGGGCCGCCTCTGGCCCCAGGTTACCCAACCCCAATACGGCACTGCCATCCGTGACGATCGCCACCGTATTTTGCTTAATCGTCAGCTTGTAAACCTGTTCTGGGTCCTGGGCGATCGCCGTACAAATGCGGCCCACCCCGGGGGTATAGGCCATCGCGAGGTCGGATTGGTTGCGCAGGGGCAGTTTCGAGGTAACGCTGATCTTGCCCTGACGGTGCAGGTTAAAGGTGCGATCGTAAATCGTCAGGATTTTAATATCCTCTAACCCCGAAACCGCCTGGACAATTTCCTCCGCGTGTTCGGTACTGGCGGCATCGACACACAGATCCCGCACGGAAACCCGCCGGTTTTGGTCCACCAGATCAATTTGGCCCAGGTTGCCCCCCGCTTGGGCAATCGCCTGGGTGACATTGGCGAGCATTCCCGCTCGATTGGGCAGTTCAATCCGGATCGTAAGGCTAAAACTGGGGTTGGGGGTTAGGTCTACCATGCTGGGATTCAATAAATAAGGGTGGTAAAAAGTTGGGCATCACTCAAACAGGGCTGAGGGTGGCTGCGCCCGTCAATCGCCGCCGCAGTGATAGGGCATACCCATCAAGCCGAAATCCAGTTTAGCGAGGAGAGGGTTTCCTAATTCCGTTCCTGGCAATCATTTCTCAAGTCGCCTGTCACGGGGCGGTGGCCAGGGGGCAGTCAGCGATCGGTCCTTATCCCAGAACCCGCCAGCCTTCCTGATGGGCGCGATCGGGGGGGGGGTAACCCTGAACTTTCCAAAATTTTGCGAAAAAAGAGCAAACCTTACCGAGCGGACTGGTCTAGAATCTTATGCAGTCGCTTGTTGCTGCTGTTGTGAACGCCTCCTCCCCCTCCTGCGAATCGGAACTTGCCCCTGGCTCATACAGCCCTTCGCGCTTTATTGCCCGTCCGGCTCAGCCGAGTGATGTGGGGGTATTGGCCGATATTCTGGTGGAAAGCTTTCATCCCCAAACAGGCTGGTTACGCTTGCTCTATCCTCTCCTCCGCTGGGGTATGTATGAGGATCTGCGCAGCCGCCTCTATTCCCGCAATCCCTACTATACTTGCCTGGTGGCGGTAGAGGTACGGGAACTGGGTGAGCCAGACTCACGCTCAATTACGGAAAGTGCCCTCGTGGGTACGATCGAGATGACCCTACGGGCCGCCCCCCTGTGGCAACCCCAGGGCAAACCCTATCTTTACCTATCCAATCTGGCCGTGCGCACCCCCTATCGTCGTCGGGGAGCTGCCCAACAGTTACTCAAAGCCTGCGAACGGATTGCCCGGGATTGGGGCTTCCAGGATCTCTATCTCCACGTACTGGATAATAACCAGCCGGCCAAGCGGCTCTATCTCAAGGCCGGATATCAGGTAAAGTCAGCGCCCCTTCCCCTCGCCTTCTTTCTAACCCTGGGTCGCCCGCCCCAATTGCTCCTCCACAAGCAGGTGGTGGTCGAACTGCCGATCGCCTAACGCCAGCCTTGACCCAGCGGCCTTAAGGGTAACCCATCGGTGTTGTTCAAGACATCGCTGACTATAGCGGTAGTCACGTCCATTAGAACATTTCAAAGGCGGTGATCAACAAGGGGCTTAAGCCCCTCGTCCTAACCTGAGAGGGTGTTTGAAAAGTCCAGAAATCAGTCGTTTTGGCGACTGAAGTCACCACTACAAACGCCAAGCAACCCTTAGGACAGCCCAACGTCGAGGTTCGTAGTCGCGGTTTTAACCGCGATCCCCCTTTTAAAACATCCTCTGAATGACGATGGCTATAACATCACTGACCAACTTTCAGGCAATGGTAAAGCGGCTGGGGTCATTGGGGGTGACTTCCCTGACCGGTTGTTTCCAAAAGCCTGCCTGAGTAGAGTCTTGAGTTCTCTAGATTGTTTAGGCAACCTAGTACAGTAAACATAAAGTTTCGCAACGTTGGTAGTAACGACTTTAGTCGTTGCCGGCTAAAGCCAGCACGACGAACGTTGCAGAACTTACTGTTCGAGCTACTAGAGACCCTTGGCCTTCAAAACATGGCAATTCATGGCTAAGCCGATACGGCCAGCGAGGGCAGTGCCCGCTTGTAGGCTTCATCCAGGATCTCCGAGAGGGTGGGATGGGTGTGGACCAGGTAGGCTAACTCGCGAATCGACTGGCGTTGGGCGATCGCATTCGCCGCCTCTTGAATCAGATCCGCTGCATGGAGACCGAAAATATGGGCACCGAGGAGTTCCCCCGTATCTTGCCGGTAGATAATTTTCGCTAACCCATCCGTTTCACCCTCGGCGATCGCCTTGGAGTTGGCGCGGAAATAGCTGCGGGTGACCCCCAGGGGAAAGCCTTCCGCCTGGGCCTTTTCCTTGGCCTGGGGTTCCGTTAGCCCGACAAAGCTGATTTCGGGATGGGTGAAGGTGGCGGCGGGGATGCTCTGGTAGTTCACTTCCCGATTACGGCCACACATATTTTCCACAGCCACAATTCCCTGGGCCGAGGCCGCATGGGCCAGCATCATCTTGCCCGTTGCATCCCCAATCGCCCACAGGTGGGGGACCGGCTGATCGTTGACCAAGACGGCCATGCGATCGTCTACGGGAATAAAGCCCCGGCGATCGAGGTCCACCCCAACGGTTTCCAACCCCAGATCCTTGGTGGCGGGGACCCGTCCGGTGGCCACTAGGCAGGCATCCACTTCCAAAACGTCGATAATCGCCTTCGTCTTGGCATCCGCAAGTTCAACGGTGACCGGTGAACCGGGGGTGACCTTATAGGCCAAGGTGCCCACATGGGTTTCAATATCGCGGGGGCCAATGAGTACCCGTTGGGCCTGGGTGGCGATATCGGGGTCGAATCCCGGCATCAACGTATCGAGGGCTTCCACCATCGTAATTTCCGCTCCCAGGGCCGAATAGATGTCGGCAAATTCCAGGCCAATGTAGCCACTGCCCACAATCACCACCCAGGGGGGCACGGTTTCCAACTTCAAACCATCGTCACTGGTGAAGACGGTTCGCCCATCCAGTTCAATCCCCGGCGGTACAAAGGGCACGGACCCCGGAGCCAAAATCACATCACGGGCGGTCACGGTTTTCTCCCCAGCATCGGTACTTACGGTGACCTTTTGGGGACCTGCCAACCGTCCCCACCCCTGGATCACGTCGATGCCCAGCCGTTTCAAGGACCCGGCCATGTCGCCCCGGATTTTAGTTACCAGGTTGTTGGCGTGATCGGCAATGCCCTGGCGATCGTAGGTGACCTGGGCCACGGCAATTCCCAAGGCCTGGAGGTGATGCTGGTCACGCAGTTCCCGCACCCGTCCCGATGCGGCCAAGAGGGCCTTCGAGGGAATACAGCCCCGATTCACGCAGGTGCCGCCAATATCCCCTGCCTCGACGATCGCGGTCTTGAGGCCATTGCTGACCGCATGTAACGCCGCCCCATGCCCCCCGACACCGGCCCCTAGAATGACTAGATCGTAATCAAAGGCTTGACTCACGCTCCCCTCCCGAACACATAACCAGAGCACTTTTCATCGGCTTTTCATTGGGCAGTTGGCCCGCGCTTGGGCCGGGTGCCCTTCTCCAGACATTTACCCAATTCTCTGAATGTATCAGATCGTGACCGCCTCCCCACGTTTCCCGATAGCGGCTCCAGCCTGCGGCTCCCGATCAGGCTGTTTCAAGGTTGTTGTAGGTTGGCGTCGAGCCGATGCGACCCAACCCGCTCACTCGCTTTGTTGGAGCGCACGACGTTTAGCCATAAAACCTGCCCCATTGAGCACTGCCAAGGGGGATCGTTTGCTCCGCCTTGGAGACGATCCTCCCGCCAGTAGCTCCCGTGGACGAGAACACTTTGTGAAGATTTGATGAGGTTTTCCCCTGGCTTCCGGTCAGTTTCGTGACGATTTAGAGGGAAGAAATACACAAAACTACTGGTATTTCTGGCTCCCAGGGGGGAATTCTGAGTAGAAAGGGAGTGCAGAGTGCTAGCATTCAGCTTGGAGACGCTATGAATCAACAATCACGAGACCTGCGTCGGGAGGCCAATCGAGCCTTCTTGGAGTCACTGCAAGCGTTAGGTGCAGACAGTCCGGCTCCCCCCGCCGCTGCGACCCACCCCCCAT
>NZ_JBRCAD010000056.1:0-9010 GCF_053493415.1 Trichothermofontia sp.
GTGGGGGGGGGGTGAGCAGAGATGAGTCATCCAGCGGCGCGATCAGGAGGGGCCTTCCAGGGCCGCTCCCAGGCGCCCAAGCCCCATTCCCACCGCCCCACACCCACCCGTCAGCACCGTCTGGGGATATTGATATCCCAGCTTCATTCCTACTATGCGGCGCAGGGGATCACCCTGTACAGTCAATCCCTCCTCCCGGATTGCTTACAGATTCAGCTTCTGGGCCAGTCTGGGCTGTCCCCCCGCGCGGCCCAGCAAGTTGGGCAACAGGTGTGTCGAGCCTTGCAACAACAACAGACGGTTTTACTGGCTAACCAAATTCGCCAGGTGCTGGTCAGCGTCACAACTCACCGGGGATCACCTCCCCTTTGGCAGCGCACGATCGCCCTCCTCCCCCTCGCCTCAGCCAGTATCCGTGCCCAGCGCGTTGCGTCCGCTGCCCCACCCATCCTCAAACTGGGCCAATGGCTGGGTAAGGGCTGTCTTGATTTTTTTCGCAGCAATGGCTTGCTCCTCACCTTCCTCCTAGCGGGTTGGTTGTATGCTGCCCTAGCCCTGAATCCCTCACCCCAATCGACCCAGCCTCAAACACCCCAACCGACGGCCCAACCCGTTGAGATTCCCCGCCCCGCTCGCTCAGATCTCACCCCCGTTGAGGTGGCAGCAACCCCCAATCCCTTAACCTTTGCGGTGCCAGAAGTCTTCCAGGGCAAAACGATTTATCGCATTAACCCCATTCGGGCACGTAAACTCATTGCCTTGACCTTTAATGGGGGGCCTTGGCCCGACAATACGGAACAAATTCTGGCAATTCTCAAGCGTTATCACGTCAAAGCTACTTTCTTTTGGACTGGACAAACCGTGGTGGATCACCCTGACCTCGCCCGTCAGGTCGTTGCCCAAGGCCATGCGATCGGGAACCAGCCCTGGAGCCGTCCTGAGCCGGTTAGCCAGCGCCTCGCGATCGCCCAGGCGATCACACGCACAACCCAAGCCATTCAACAAACCACAGGCGTTACCAGCGGGCTATTGCGACCGAGCCAACTGCCCATTAGCGAAGCCTTCCTACTGCAAGCCCAACGGCAACAGTACACCACTATTTTGTGGTCCCTTGATGCCAGCCATGAGGATAGTTCCGATGCGATCGTCGATCGCGTCCTTCAGGAAGCCTCATCAGGAACCATCGTGCGGATGCAGGAGGAGGGCGATCGGGTGGCCCTGATCCAGGCATTACCTCAAATCATTACCCTCTTACGCCGTCAGGGCTATCAATTCCTGACCGTTCCCGATCTCCTGAAGCAGCAAACGAATTTACAAACACGGCCCATTTAAGGGGCCGGTCCAATCACCCAACCCAGCAGCCTGCCTAAATCACATCGGCAAACGTGCGCTCTACCCGCCGGAAGAACCACAAACCACTGCTGAGCAATCCCCCCACAAGCGTGAGGGACAGCCAGAAACCCGGTAGATACAGGGTTGCAGTCCCCCCTAAAATGGCCCAGCGGAAACCATCAATAACCCCCACCATTGGATTGAGGGAATAGAGCAAGCGCCACTGCTCCGGGACGATACTGCTACTAAAACCGACCGGGGAAATATACAGCCCAAATTGGACCAGGAACGGGACCACATAGCGAAAATCACGATATTTCACATTCAGGGCGGCTAACCACAAGCCCCCTCCCATCGCCGCAGCAAAGGCGATCGCGGTAAACAACGGCAAGCTCAGAATGCGCCAACTGGGCACAAAGTTATACCAGGCCATGAGGCCCAACAGGATCAGCCCCGAAATCAGAAAATCTACAAAGCTGACAATGACAGCACTGGCTGGAATGACTAGACGCGGAAAATAGACCTTAGCAATCAGATTGGCATTCGTAATCAGGCTATTACTGGCCTCCGCTAGGGCACTGGCAAAAAATTGCCACGGCAACATGGCTGCAAATACCAAAATGGGATAGGGCACCCCCTCCGATGGCAATTGGGCCAACTGACCGAAGACGATCGTAAACACCACCATCGTCAAAAATGGCCGTAGCAACGCCCAAGCAATCCCGATCGCCGTTTGTTTATAGCGCACCAGAATATCCCGCCAGGCCAAAAAGTAAAACAACTCCCGGTAGCGCCAGAGATCACGCCAATACTGCCGCTCCGTCCGCCCCGCCTCAATCACGAGCTCTGTTTCCCCGCGTTGCACCATACCGAGTTTTGCAGGTTGAAGGTTGAATGGTCAGATCCCTACCGTTTCCCCCCGTTTGAGACAGGGACCGGTAATTTGGGGGCTTTCTGGTGGTAGTAACGATAGTAATAGCTATCGTAGGAATACCCGGTCACGAGCCGCTGCACCCCATTGGCAATGACACCGAGTAGGGGGATTTGGGCCGTTTGCAAATGATCAACCACGCGTTTGACGGCCGATCGCTTGGTTTTACCCAGGCCGACGACCAAGGCCAAC
This sequence comes from Trichothermofontia sp., assembly GCF_053493415.1. NCBI lineage: Bacteria > Bacillati > Cyanobacteriota > Cyanophyceae > Leptolyngbyales > Trichocoleusaceae > Trichothermofontia > Trichothermofontia sp. The sequence continues at coordinate 2,456 of NZ_JBRCAD010000056.1, forward strand.
CCACTGGTGACAGGCGCTAACAACTGGGCATCCGAGAAGCCCAACAAGGGCGGTGTGTCATAAATAACGATATCAAATCGGGTGTGTAAGTCCGCCATCAGGGTCTGCATCCGGCTAGAGGCCAATAACCGCGAGGGGTCGCGGGGGGAAGGACCGGCGGTTAGAACAAAGAACTTGTCTTCGTGGGGGGCGATCTGGATCAATTCTGCCGGGTCCCGATCGCCGAGCAACAGCGTACTCAACCCTTCCTGATTCGCCAATCCCAACGCTCGATGCAACTGGGGACGACGCAGATCCGCGTCCACCAACAGGACGCGTTTCCCCATCGCCGCAGCGGCATGACCCAGGTTCAAGGCGATCGTGGATTTACCTTCCGCTGGGGCTGCCGAGCTAATCACAAACGCGCGAATCGGGTTCAGATTGTTCAACAGGCGCACCACCGTCCACAGGGAGCGGAAGGATTCCATAAAGGGAACGACCTTGTAATCCCGATAGCGTTGGGTAACAACCCCGGATTCGGGTTCAGGCTGGGGCAAGTCTTCCGGTAGGATCACCTGGCGCGTCCCCCCTAGGCGGCTGGTATAGGGAATAACGCCCAGGAGAGGCGCCTGGGTTAGTGCCTTCACTTCCTCCACACTCTGCAACGACTCGTCCAGCTTTTCCACCATAAAAACGGCGGCACTGCCTGCCAAGAGACCCACGATCGCCCCCAAGATGAGTTGGCGAAGAATGTTGGGTTCAATCGGGTCAGTCGGCACAGTCGCGATCGACAGCAATTGCCAGGGAATTTCCTGTTGGGCCGCATCCAGCAGCAGCTTTTCACGGGCCTCCAACAGCCGCGTTAGTCCACTCGTTGCCAACGTTAACTCCCGTTCCAGATCCGCGCTCAGCCGCGATAGGGCAGGCAATTGGGCGAGCTGTTGCCGCAACTGCAATTCAACCTGGGTCAGGGTTTGTTGCTGGGATTGCAAGGCCTGAAGATCGCTGCTCGTGGTCGCCAGGGTCCCGCTTAAGGCCCGCTCCGCTTCCTGGCGCAGGAGGGGCAGTAGATTATCGCGTTGACGTTGGAGGGTGACCAGGGCCGGGCTATCGGGTTGCGATCGGGCCAACTCTTCGGCAATCTGTCCATCCACTTGCCGTACTTGCTCAACCAGAGATTGGTACAAGGCATCCTGCCGCAGCACCGCCGTCGCCCCCGCCTTGCCATTCAGCGTGCTCAAGCGCTGTTGGGTTCCCTGCACCTGTAGGAAGGTATTGAGCCGCTGGGTTTCCAAGGTACTCAGTTGGCTCTCCAGTTCCCGCGCCTTGGTGTCCAAACTGGTGAAACTATAGCGCTGCCGTAGCTCTTGCAGCGTTGCTTGCAGGCGGTTGACCCGGGTCTGCATCAGGGGAATTTGCTCCTCCACAAATTGAATGCCCTGGCTGAGAGAGGTTTGACGCGTTTGCAGGCTGTAATCCAGGTAGCCCTGGGCCAGGTGATCGAGGACAAATTTAATCTGCTCCGTATCGGTCCCCCGAAAGCGAATATCCAAAATCTTGGTATCTTGCAAGCGCGTGATGCTCAACCCCAACATCATCTCGTTGTAGGTTAAGTCGGGATAGCGGACCTGAATCCGCCGCAAAATCGGGTCTAGGATTTCCGGACTTAGCAACACTTGAATTTGGGTATCGTAATCCAGGCGATCGCCGCGCCAGGGTGGCACTTCCCCCGGCTGCCCCAGGAGTTGGGGTAAGGGTTGGTTCGTCGCAACCGCTTCGACCAGAATTTGAAAGCGCCCTTGATAAACCGGGATAATCTGGGTTGCCCGCCACCAGATCAGGGAACTGACTAGGGCTGCCACGCCAATAAAGATCGGCAGCCGCCGCCGCAGAATATGCAAAAGCTGACCCAGGTCTGTCTCTTGGGTGGGGTGGGTTTGAGGCTGCCAAATCGCTGCTGGTGCTAGGGCAGGGGGGATCGGGGGGGTAGCATGCATACCGCAAACTCTCCACAAAGATAGAAAACTAGAACAATCGGAGCAAGGTATTGAGCAACAGGACCACGGGGGTGGCCACCTGGGTAATCCGGTCGGCGGTGCGGGTAAACCCAGAGCGATCGACGATAATCACATCATTGGGGCGCATAATCGGATTCGTGGCTTCGTTCACATCGGCAGCGAGGTCAACGGCCAGGGTCCGCCGCACGATGGTGCCATTGGGTTGGAGGCGAATCAGTTCCACCGTTTGGCGATCGGCACGGGTACTATGGAAGCCGCCCGCCGCCAAGAGTGCTTGGTTGAGGGGGGTATTGGGGGGCACCTCTACCGCCCCCGGTTTGACGACCTCACCGACCACATTCACCCGAATCGTTTCAGGGGCAAAACTGGCGGTGGCTACCTGACTCAGTTGGGAGGGGGAAAGGGTGGCCGCCGTGGCAATCCGGATTCTGTCCCCATCCCGCAGGCTAATGTCCTGACTCAGATTACTGTTTTGTAGTAACTCCCAAAGGTTGACCGAAATAACCTGTTCCAAGTCCTCTAGGAGGGGCCGCCGTACCTCAATTTGGCGCAAATCCGCCCGTTGGGTAATCCCCCCCGATGTCTGAATCAGTTCCGTGATCGTGACGCTGGGAATGCTACCGCTGGTTGTCGGCTCAAACTTATAGGTACCCGGACGATTGACTTCCCCACTAATCGCAACCCGGAGAGGACGAGCCTGCTCTAGGACGATCGTCGTGAGGGGCTGACGAAAGAAGCGGGTGTATTTCGCCGTAACCATATCCCCGACTGCTTGCAACGTTAGACCCGCAACCGGTACCTGGCCAATGCGAGGCAGATTAAGGGTGCCATCGGGCAGGACAGGATAGCTTTTGCTGTACTCTGGCACGTTGAAGATATCGACAAAGACACGATCGCCAGGTCCTAGCGTGTAATCTTGCCGCTCTAGGGGGGTGGAGGAGCCTAATTCAGGGGAAGTGGCAGCCTGGGTAGCACCAGGGCGCGAGGGTCGGGGGGCCAGTTGGGTCTCAGCCGATCGGGCCGTCGGTAGTGGCGTCGCTACCGTGGGCATCCCTGCCGTAGGTGCGGTGGGTAACAGGTCTTCCACAAACGATACCGTTTGCGCGAGGAAGAGCGGCGTTGGCGCGGGGGCCAGAACCGGCGTCAGCGTAGCTGGGGGGGCCGCCAGCGCCGGCGGGGGCCAATAGCCCCCAAGCAGGCAAATGCAGGCCAAGGCCAGCGAGGGGGATGGCCGGAGACAGGGGGAGCGGGGAATGACGCTAGGTGCATTCATAGGCGTAGGCAGGGGTTGGGTGGAGCATCGAAACTGGGGAACCCGCGATCGGAGCAGGCGATTGGAGCAGGGGGAACCGTTCAGAGAGGGCGGCATGGGGAGAATTCCAGCGAATCGCGGCAAGGCAAAGCCAACAGAAGTTAGGGCGGCGTCGGGCTGTGGAGGCGGCAGTCTATACTGGCCGGGAGGCCCCGACGCACAATCTGGTAATAGCGATAGCCACTGATCTCAGGCGAAAAGTGGGTTTGCAGGTAGTGCCGAGCGGCAGCCCCCAGTTGTTGACGCAGCGGCGGGTCATGGTGCAACTGTTGGATAAAGTTGGCAAGACCCTGGCTATCCTGATGCCGAAAACTTTGCCCACAGTTCGCCTCCTGGAGCAGGGTGCGCAAATAGGAATCCGTCGCACAGATGGCGGCGATCGGACGGCCACTGGCCAGGGCCGCATAGAGCTTACTAGGGGCCACCAAGCCCTCCATCCCAGGGCCAATGCTGACCAAGGCCAGATCGCAGGCCGTCAAGGAGTAGGGCAATACCGTCATATCTTGATACGGCAAAAATAGCAGGTTCCCTAAGCCCAAGGCTTCTGCCCGATCCTGACATTCGGGATAGCGGGCACCCCCACCAATGAATAAAAACTTAATCTGCGGCTGGGGCTGCAAAATCTGGGCGGCCCCCAGGATCGTGTCGAGATCATGGCAGCGGCCCAAGTTGCCAGCATAGAGCACCACAAAGGGATCGACCAGTTGATGCGCCTGGGCAAACCAATTCTGGTGTTTGGCAATTGGCCGAATCTGCTGGGGATTGGCCCAGTTGTGGATGACCACAATCTTATCGGCGATCGCCGGATACTTGTCGCGCAGACGTTGCTGCATGGTCGCGCTGAGAACCACAATCGTCTGCGATCGCGCCCATACCCGTTGGTTCACCCCATCCCAAAGCTTTACCAGCCAATGCTGTTCACTGATTACCCCCAACTTCACCGCAATATCCGGGTAGAAGTCGTAGAGGATACAGACGTAGGGGGTCCCGAAAATGAGATTGATCACATAGCCCAAGCTGTGGAGGAAAGGTGGGGCTGTGGTTAAGAACAGCACATGGTTGCGACCGGCATGACGCAGTAAATGGAGGGCCGATCGCAGATAGAATAAAACGCCAGCAATGGCTTTGCCCCGGATACGACTCGGCCAGAGGTGAACACTGCGGGTGCGCTGAATCTGAAGCTGGATACCCTCCTCTAGCCTAGGGGCAACCGCTTGTCTGAAGGCGTACCCCGGCTGTCCAGTGAAAACACTGACGGACATCCCTTCCCGACTCAGAAAACACGCCAAATCACGGATCAATTGTCCCGTGGGCGCGTAGTCAGGTGGAAAAAACTGTGTTACTATCTTCAGCCGAACAGGGGCACTGCTTAGCTCCCGTTTTATTAGCCGATGCAGAGGTAACCACACACTACCACTCCTCTTCTCATCATCCGACGTTTCTGGGTCTGAACCCCAATCTTCCCAAGCAGAAGACACCTTCGCCTGAAGCGCATGGCTATGCAGACGAATGTCAACTTCCTGTTCGCAGAGGTCTTCGTATAGGTGATGCCCGTAGACTCACCCTACGGTTGACCTTGATGCTAGAAACGTCATCTTTAGTCTTCCCTAGGATCTATCCTAGACCATCATTCTGGGTTGATTATTATTTTCCGCTAATATTTCCCGACAATTTTTGACCATTTTTCGACAACAGGGGTCATCTTGCAAAGCGGGCAGCGGGAATCGAACCCGCATCGATAGCTTGGAAGGCTATGGTTTTACCACTAAACTATGCCCGCGACGGCTGGTGCTAACGATCGTCATGGCCGATCGCAACCTCGGTCCTTAGCTAGGCTAGCATAGAGCCTGCCGTCTGTAGCAGGAATTTATCTGCCGTTCTGCCGTCCTTAGCCGCTCGGCAGCCGCTAGCCCCTAGTACCGCAGGCGACGATAGTTAGCAACCGACTCGACGAGGCCAAAGGCCATGAAGTTAGCCAACAGCGCCGATCGCCCATAACTCAGGAAGGGTAAAGGAATGCCGGTAATGGGGGCTAGTCCGATCGTCATCCCAATGTTAACCGTCACCTGGAAAATCACCATCGAGAGCACCCCGATCGCAATTAGGGAGCCAAAATTATCCTTGGCACTCTGGGCAATCAGCACTAAACGCAGGCAGATGAGCCAAAAGGCCACCAGAACCAGCAGACAGCCCACAAAGCCCAGTTCCTCCCCGATCGCCGAGAAAATAAAGTCCGTATGCTGCTCCGGAATAAAGCTGAGTTGGGTTTGGGTGCCCTGGTGTAACCCCCGTCCCCAGAGTTCCCCGGCCCCGATCGCAATCCGGGACTGAATCAGGTGATACCCCCCACCCAGGGGATCTTTATCTGGATTCAGGAACAGAAGAATCCGATCCTTTTGATAATCCTGGAGCAGCCCCCACATAATGTGGCCCAGTTCACCCGCAATCAGGTTGATCGCCACCGCCGCCAAGGCCCCAATCCGCGGCCAGGGCAAGGTTAGCCAAGCAATCCCCCCCAAAATCACGACCCAGACCAGCCAGATCGGCAGAAAGACGTTGAATAAAATCACCGAAACTAGGGGAGAGAGCAACAACAGTAACCAACCGGGGTTGGCATTACCCCAGTAGAGCATCCCCAGCGTAATCGCCCCAAAAATCAGGGCGGTGCCCAGGTTGGGCTGCACAAAGATCAATACCCAGGGAACCGCTGTCACCGCCAGACTGGTGAGTACTGCCGGAATCGTGGCAGCCGTTCGGGTATGGAGCATTGCGGCTAGGGTGACGATAATTCCCGCTTTGGCAAACTCCGAAGGTTGAACATTAAAGCCCCCGATCGTGATCCAGCGTTCAGCCCCCATTGCCGTAGTGCCGATAAACATGACCGCGATCAACGACAGATTGGTAATGGCATACACCAGCCAATGCCAGCCGAGTAATACGTCATACCGGAAGCGGGCCAGGAGCAAGGCAATTCCCACCCCAAAGCCACCAGTTACCAAATGCTGTAAACCATAGGTCGTGTCCCCCTGACTCAGTTCAACGCTGCGGATCATGACCCCCCCCAGGATAGTCAGGCCTGTGATCAGGCCAAAGAGGAGCCAGTCCACCTGTTGCCAGGGCTGGAGCCAGGTTTGCCAACGCAAATAGAAGTGGGATTTTTTTAGCATTCGATCGTGGAGGGGAGGAAAAGGCCAGAGGAGAGAGTGCTGAGAATAGAGAATAGAGGAAAGAGAATAGAGGAAAGAG
>NZ_JBRCAD010000057.1:0-10629 GCF_053493415.1 Trichothermofontia sp.
CCTCTGGAGACAGCCCCAACGGGCCAGTAAGGCCAACTTAAGAACATCTCGAATTGCAAGGCCACGGGTTGTTCTGTTGCCATGACCGCCCCCGCGTGTCCCGGCAGGTTCTGCAAGCCTGAGGGGGTTTGCGGCGTCCCCCCTCAGGCTCCCCCTTACCCCCCCATAACCATCGCCTGTTGTCCTTGGGGCGAAAGCGTATACCCCAGGAATGCCTGCACTGCTGGCGATGCTGGATTTTTATACACGTAATACAACGTGCGCTGATAGAGATAGCTGGGGGAATCGGGCGTCACCCCATTAATCGGCACCGATCGCACGGTGCGTTGGGTCGCCACCTGCGCATAGGTTGCATACCCAATCCCATCCACCCCAAGGGCCTGAAGCATCGGCGTCGTGGCATCACGGGGCAGCGTGGTGATATTCGGCGTTGTCCCAAACGGTTGTCCGCGTAACACCATTTCCTGAAACGCCTGGTGTGTACCACTCACCGCTGGTCGGTTAACCACCCGAATGATCGCATTGGGACCCCCGACCTGGGACCAGTTGATGATTTTGCCCGTAAAAATCCCCTCCACTTGCTCCGGTGTGAGGCTCCCCGTGAAAGGATTATTCACCCCAATGACCACGGCGATCGCATCAACGGTAATGGGTACCGCCACCAACCCCTGGGATTGCTCCTGGGGCGAGAGGGGACGTGAGGCCGCCGCCAGATCAATTTGGCCTGCGGCGAGGGCCTGAAGCCCCTGGGCTGTTCCGATCGCGTTCGTGACTACCGTGGTGCCTGGGAACTGGCGTTGAAAACCTTGCTTGAGATGCTGGTTAATCGCGACCATACTGGTGGACCCATCAATCCGCACGAGCGTCCCCGCTGGCACCGTTGCGGGTGGGGGAAAGGCACTATGGGGAAGCCCGCCCCCGCCATTGGGGGATGACGGCGAGGGGGCATTGGGAAACGTTGCCGCCGGATTCCCATTGGGCATCACTGGCCCCCCTGTGGGCTTTGGCCGGAACAGGAACCAGTACACCCCGCCCCCAGCCAGGATCAGGAATAGGAGAATAAAGACGATCGGTGGGGGGCCGCTTTTTTGTGCCATGCGTGTAATCCTGTATGTGGTGTGCCTTTGGTCCTAGCGTTAGCTTGATCGCAAGACGTATCTTTAAATAAATAAACCAGGTACCCGGCGATCGCCAATGTCCGACGCTACAGTCGCAGCCCTTAATCGGCGGGTGCTTGCTCCGAGGGCAGCATCGCACCACCAACAATTCTGCTATCCCCGTCGGTCGCCAAATCTTAATCGGCGGGTGCTTGCTCCGAGGGCAGCATCGCTGCATCGGGCTGCCCCCCCAGGCGTTGTAAGCGTAGGGCCACTGCCTGATCGAGGCTCATTTGCTGTAGCTCTGCCTGGAGTTGCTCGGCGGGATTTTCCGAAACTTCCGCCAAGGCTTTTTGTTGCAGGTTGCGACGCTGGACAGCATTCTTCGCTGACTCGAACTGGGAACGGGCCGAGCTAATGTCAAATTCGTTATTGACTTGGGCAATCGCCGCTAGGGCCTCATTGATCTCTGCCAGATCCTTCATATTTTGCATATCGGCCTTGTACTGTTCCAGCTTCATCCGCTCCCGGTTCAGTTTTTCCTTGGATGCCTTAACAAACTGATCGGCTTGCTGGACTTGGGCCTCCAACTGGGGCAGGAGTTGTTCGATCTGGATGACTTGGACCATAGCCAAACGGGCCGCTTCCTCATTGCCCTGCTGCTGGGCCGTCATCGCCTGCTGCTCCAGGGTTGCCATCTCCTTGGCCTTTTGCTCGTACTTCTGTTTCGCCCGCTCATAGGCGGCCATTTGGGTTGCGACCGCCTGGGCCAGCTTTTGCACCGAGGCTTGCATCGACTGCAATGACTCCTCCGCTACGGCCACGGCCACTGGCCCGCCCGACTCGACCGGCAACCCCCACAGCCAATTCCAGGTCCCGACGATCGTGCGACCCGCCTTCTCCCCCATCAGCCAGTAAACAAACTTTTTCATAGTTGGAGCGTCCTTACAAATCAACCGAGACTATACGATGGCGACATCCCTATTATCCCGGATTCCCCCTGTTCCGTCAGACCCTAGCCCGGTTCCCGCCGCAATCGGGCTGATTCAGATTATTTCCATCAAGAAAGATAAAGCCAATGTAACGAGATAAAACGCTATCTGTAGTGTCCTTCAAACTTCTAAGCGCTATTTATCGGCTCTGACGGCGGGCAACATGGGCTAATGTCGGCATTTCAAGATTTTTGAGTTAAAATTTGTAAAAAGCCGCACAAAAATGCACGTTTAGTTGTAGGAGAGTGTGTCTACTATAATACGCCAACGGTAATCTGCTAGCGGCGATAGGTAACTTTACTTAACGGAGGACCGTAGTATGAACCCGGCAGCCTTTGAGCTTTCCTTGGAGCAGCAATTCCAAATGCGCTTGGTGGAGGAGTCCTTGAGCCAGATGAGTCACGAGCAGGCCCTCGATCTGTTATTGCAGGCCTCACGTTTGCTCATGCTCAAGGACAATGTAATCCGTGACCTCATGCGCAAGGTCCCCCTTTAAGGGGGTGATCCGGGTAGACGCTCTCAACCTCTTGTGTTGTTCTCAGCCGAGAAGAGGACTGGGGGAAAGGGAACGTCAACTCAGATTGCCTGTCTGCGGTAATCCGCGCATTCGGGAGACGGTTCAGTCCGCGCTTAAAACACGACACATACACGAGATTGATGGGCACAGCCGGAAGGAAGGGGTTTATCCCCAATGGCGCTTCTCACACTCCCAAGGATGACAGGGATGCTGGCTGTTTTGCAGATGCCAGGGGTTTAGGGCACGGGCCTAGCGTCCAGGCTGGAATTTGGGTAAGTGCGTCGGCAAATTCAGCACAAATTCGGTAAGGTTCGATGCAGACTCAACCCGAATAGTGCCACCCAAGAATTCGATAAATCGTTTTGCTAAGGCAAGCCCCAAACCCGTCCCCCCGTGCTGCCAGGGATCATGGCTGGGGATGCGATAAAAGCGATCGAACACCCGTTCAAATTCAGCGGGCGGAATTTCCACCCCCGTATTGCCAATCCGCAGTTCTATCCCCATTGCCACCGCTTGGGCCGTAATGCTGATGGTCTCGCCACGGGGGGTGTATTTACAGGCATTATTGAGCAATTCCCGCAGAATCCGTTCCAAATAGGTCAGGTCTGTTTCTAGGGTTAAGGTCTTGGGAATGTGAATGTCTAGTGTTTGTTGTTGCGATCGTATCCGATGGCTGAATGGCTCCACAATCAGAAAGAGCCAGGAATGTAACTCAATTTGAATGGCATGAAAGGGATCAGGGTTGATATCAATACGGGTCAGATCCAGTAAATCATTGATAAGGGTCGTTTCCCGCTGGCATTCTTCTTGCAAAATCTTAAAATAGCGATTGACTTGGGCGAGCTTTGCGCCTTCACTGACGGTAGCCCCTAAAATACCCAAGCTGGTTAGTTGAATCTCCAACATTTGGGTGGCCATTTTTATATTCGACATCGGGGTCCGCAGTTCATGGGAGACAGTGCTGAGGAAGTCATCCTTTAACTGGTTCAGGCGTCCCAGTTCCAGCACTTGAGTTTGGGCGGCTTGATAGAGTCGAGACTGGCGGAGGGCGATCGCGCATTGGTTCGCGACCTGTTGCACCAGGCGAATTTCCTGCTCATTAAAGATATCGCTGCGATGTTTGAACACCCAAAGATCGCCTAAAACCTTCTGATCATCCACAATTGGACAGGCCAGAATCGCAAACAGGCGCGTGTCCGATCGCAGGGGATCAGGAACTAAATCGCCAAAAATGCAGGTTTTACCCTGGAGCAGGTCGGCATAGACTTCGGGATGGGGGGCGGTAGCCATTTCAATCGTGGTACCTAGGGCACTTTTGAGATCCCGAATAAATTCGTTAGTAATCGTTGAGGTGGTATAGCTTTTGTTATAAATACCCGTATAGCAACATTCTACCGACATCCCCTGGACTAATTCTTGCACCACGGTTTGCAGGATTTGCTGCTCATCCAGGCCATCGCGGACCTTATCGGTAATGCGTTTGAGTAGCTCGTCAAACTGGATTGCCTGTAGCAGTTCTGCCGTGCGGATGGTGACCTGATGTTCCAGATCGGTATTGAGGTCCTGGACTTGACGATAGAGTTCTGACTGTTGGATCGCGATCGCTAATTGCCCCGCCAGTTGCTTCAGTAAATCAATTTCTTCGTACAGCCAGTGGCGTGGGGCCTGACAGTGGTGTGCAATCAGCAACCCCCACACGCGATCGCCTTGTAGTAGCGGGAGGGCAAGGTTGGCTTGGACTTGGAACTGCTCCAACATCTCGCCATAACAGGGATTCAAACGGGCGTACCCCACATCAGCAATGGCGTGGACCTTACCCTGGGCCAGGGCAGTTAATACGCGATCGTGGCTCAGGCAAGGATCGCGAATAATAAAGTCGGCCAGGGAAATCCAGCCCTCGGCGACTGATTCCGCCACCACCGTACCATTGCCTCTGGCGTTGAGGCGATAGACCAGAACGCGATCGGTTTGGAGGAAGGCGCGCACCTCTGACACCGCCGTTTGTAAGACGCTCTTGAGATCCAGGCTTTGGCGCATGCGGTTATTGATCGTCGCCAGGAGCAACTCCCGCTCCGCCAGTTGTTGCAGGGCGATTTCTGCCTGCTTGAGGTCGGTTAAATTACGGCGCGAGAGGACGACCCCTGAAATGCCCCCTTGGTCATCCGCATAGGGCGCATAGGTAACACTGATAAATTGCTGCCCCAGGCTTGGGGAGGTACACCACTCTTGATGGCGCACCACCCGGCCAGCAAGGGCATAGTCCAGATAGGGTTTTAAGGTCTGGGTAAAGGGTTTTTCCCCCATAACCTCGGCCACAGTATAGCCAATGACCCGCTCGGCTGATTTTTGATGCCAATCCAGATAGGTTTGATTGACGGCTAGGTAACAATAATTGCGATCGAGGAGGGCCATCCCATCCGGAGTTGCGGCCACCATGCGTTCATAGCGCCGTAGATTTTCCTCCGTCTGTTTGCGATCGGTAATATCTTCACACACGATCACGGTATACCGCACCGAGTGATCCGCATTCCTGACCAGGGATACACTCAAGCGTCCCCACACCACGGTGCGATCTTTACGGAGATAACGCTTATCGATGACGTAACTGGTCAAGATACCCTGGAGAAGGCTTTGATAAAGCTGTTGATCGAGCGTGAGATCTTCTGGATAGGTAAACTCGGAAAAATGGCGACCGATGAGTTCCGCTTGGGAATAGCCCAGAAACCGGCAATCCGCCTCATTCGCCGCAATCACACAGCCACTGGGATCGATCAAGGCCATGCCGACCATTGCGTGATCAAAAATCGAGCGTAGCTGGTCGTCCCGCTCCTGTAGGGTGGCTTCTGCGAGTTTGCGATCGTGGATATCCTGGACCATTGCCAAGAGCAACTGAAGTTGTCCCTGCTCATCCCAGGTGAGGGAAGCATTCAAACGCCCCCAACGCACCTGACCATCTTTGCGCAGATACCGTTTTTCAAGCTGATAATTACTCTGGCGCTGGGTCAAACAGGCATCGAGTAGTTCCTGTTCGATCGCCAAATCCTCCGGATGGGTAATGGCGGCAAAGTCCATTTGGGCTAACTCATCCGGACCGTAGCCGGTAAATTCCCAAAAGAAGGGATTACTCATCCCCAAACTAAAGTCGGGGGGAGCACAGACCGCAATCCCGATCTGGGCCTGTTTAAACACCGTGCGAAACCGCTGTTCACTTTCCCGCAGCGCCAGCTCTGCCTGTTTGCGTTCAGTAATATCTCGACCCACGACCACTAAACCCTGGCGGTGACCCTCGGTGTGAAACAGGGGTACCTTATAAAAATCAAAGGTGCGCGCCGCCCCAATCGGTTGGGGGATCACTGCCTCAATCCGGATTGAACGGCGTTGGGTCCAAGCCGCTTCGTCACTATCAAGGCAGGTCAAGAGGGTTTCGCGGTAAAAGTCCGTTAATTCGGCGATTTCCGCATCGGTCCGCCCCTGACACTCAACCCGGTCTAACTGGAAAAGGTCTAGCGCGGCCTGGTTAAGCCGTTGCCAGCGGCCTTGGCCGTCCTTGAGAAAAATGGGGTCAGGGATCGCTTCCAGGACCCCTTCTAACCAACTGGGTTGGGGAGACTCGCCCCGATCGTGCAGGGTAAGCAAATGGTAATCGGGTCAGGTGTTAATCGCTAGCGTAAAGGCCACCTGGCGCATCCGGGTGGGGGAGCAGCGTAGACAGCCTGCACCCCGCAGTAAGGTGTCTGATTGGGGAACTAGGGGCCAAAGGCGACCCAGTTCATCGGTGGGGTCAGTAAAATCCGTGAGGGGACGATTGATTAAGGCGGACTGCGGCAGATCCCAAAGCTGGCAGGCGGCGGGGTTCACCGCAACACAGCAACCTGTTTGATCCACCACCATCATGGCATCAAATGCACCCTCAAACATCGCCTGGATCGGGCGACTCAGCCAGCTCGAGGCTAACAAGTCCAGACGATCAACGGCCTCACCCGTTTGATGAGCCTGATGTTGACGAGGGTCCATAACTTTATGGGTATGGGAACTTTCACCCTAATGACATACAAGTAATAACTGCCATCGAACCAACCACACGAGTGCCCTCTCAGCCGTAGACGGGCGGATGGGCGATCGGCGATCCGTGTCTTCGACGCTGCGCTCAGGGTGGCTGGGCCAGATCTGTTTCTGCGAGGGAGACGCTGCGCCAACGGGTTGAGCCGGTCGATCACGCTCATTCTAAGTGTGATGCTGCACTAGCCTACGACGCTTGCGTGTTGAGATTAAGCTAAACACCGAGCGACCCCACACCGTCAGCGGTTGGTTTCGCCTGTTGGACGCCAATCGACCAATGCTGAGTTTCAGCATGACAGTCCCCCCCTATCCTAGTGTCTCTTACCGCCTAGTGTTCCCACTATCATCCGTGTCGGAACGGAGATCATACCTTTTTTAACCATTTTGGCGACTGCGATCGCCACGGAGGTGACCCATCCCTAATCTGCGGATGAGCGGGTGCGGTAGCGGCAGGTCTGCGATCGCACATCCCAGCGCATGGCCACGACCGTTTGTTCGGGGGGAGGGGTAAAGGCGGCACAACCGTGAAAACTGTCCACGGCGCTTGGCCGGTAGGTATGGTTATACAGCCAGCGATCGACAACCAAATAGGTCAGCATGATCGTGCCCCCCATCCCCATTGCGACAACCAGACTCACCATTAAGCCCAAAAGGGTTGAAAAAAAAGCGTGTTCTGGAATACGAATAATCAAGAATCGCTTGTTGGCGTTCGTCATGAACCCAGTGTCCTAGTCGTTTGTCATGCTGAAAATGATGGGTTATCGGTTGGTGTCAAACTTGCGGGACCCAACAAGGTGAGCGTGTTGGATTGCACCGCGTGTTGGATCGCCCGATGTTGGTTAGCCCCAACCGCCCCCCAATACCTGAATTGACCGAGGCTCCTTAGGCGTTGAATGTGCCCTCAGGACTGTTGGTACCCTAGCCGATACAGCAACCACAGTGCCACCAAAATCCCCACCAGTTCCGCCGCGATCGTATTGAGCACGGCTTGCATCGCCACCATATCCAACACGGTCACCACTGGCCCCCGGTTCAGCAGCGTCCCCCCCGTCGTTGGGGCTGTCAGGGTGATCGCCCCTGGGGGCAAGGCAAGCAGGGTGGTTAGGAGGGTTCCGGCTTTGCCCATCCCAATCAAGACCGCACACAGCATCCCGGCTGCATTGCTCAACAACCCGACCCACAGGGTCCGAATAACCTCGATCCGACGAGGACGAAAGTTGGGATCTTCCAAATCCACGGCAACCCGTGTATAGCGAAAACACCAGTAGATGGTGAACAGGAGGGCCATTAAACAGCCAAAGGCTAGAAAATTACCGATGCCAACCACCCCGCGCTGGGGGCTTTGGTAAAGAAATAGGGCAAAAATCAGCAGGAGGATGGGGATAAAACCTAATAGGGACTGGAGCCAGAAGCCAAGCCAACCGAACCAACGAAAGTCAATGGCCAAGCGCCGTGGGCTAGGGGCAGGGTGTTCCAAAAACATGGTCTCAAGCAATAGGATGGGCAACCTGCTATTGATTATCAGGGGTACGGGGACGATCGCTGCTACCGGGCTGGGCTGAATTGGGCAAGCGGGTCAGGTAGCCCCCCGCTTCGAGGCTTTGTTCCCATGCCTTCAGGTTCGTAATCAACTGGACCCCGGCGGTCTGGTTGGCGAGCCAACGCCCGATCGCCGTCACCGGACGCCCAATGGTCCGTTGCAGGATTTGGAAGACGACCCAACCCAGGGCCGCACACCAAAATGCAGGCCAAATGGCCAACCCCAGGGCTACGCCCAAGCCGCGAATGGAGGACAGCAGGGTCCAGATCGAAATCACGATGCCGATCGTCACCCCGGCATAGGGCAGGGCAATCAGGAAGCCAAACAGTTGCGGTGCAAAGGCCAGGGCCAAGGTACGATAGACTGCCTGAAACGGCACCCTTGCCGGTAGGAGCCAATCACACACTAACCACGTGCTCAGACTCCAGAAAAAGTAACTAAAGGCAAATAATACTGCCGAGAGCAACACACTCAGGACGAACCGGAGGGGCTTAACCTGGTTGACAAAGAGCACAATCCCTTGCCCCAAGGTTTGGGATAACCCGGCCAGGAGCACGATAATCAGGGCCGCTTGGGTTCCCTGGGGGAGGCGTTGCAGGAGTTCGTAGGCAGCCGGATCAAGGGCGATCGCTGCCCAAATTAAATCCCAGAGGTGCTCAATGGCCGCATCATTCATAAGGAACAGAGAGGGTGACAGGGTGGGGCTAGGGGGTAACCCCCTGGGTGTCTGTCATGCTTAAAGTCGGGGGTTGTCGGTTGGGGTCAAGCCAGCGATACTCAGCCCAGTTACGGGCATGGTTAGGTCGCACTGTGTGTGATCCAACCGACAAAATTAAGCTTGATAGAACACTAGGCGTCGAGGGTGGCTTCACGGATAACGTGTTGGGCCGCGATCGCAAACATAATGACGGAAATCCCGGTCGTCAGCAAGCTGATCCCCACTAGGACACCGAGTATCCAAGCCGCTCCCACGGGCCACTTCGACCAGATCAAAATCCCTAAAATTACGTTAATCAGGCCACTGAGCAATGCCCAGATCCAATTGCCGCTGGGGCGGATCTGAAACGCCAGAATGACTTCAAAGACTCCCTGAATAAAGATGAAAATGCCAATCAGAAGGGTCAGGGAGAGTACCCCACTAAAGAGATTAGTCAGGATCAACATCCCTAGGACAACATAGAGGATGCTGATCAGCAGTCGCCAGACAAAACTCCGTTCATAACGACCACGGATGGCGTCAATCCCCCGCAAAATTCCCCCGACGACAAACATCCAACCCAGAATAATTGTGACAAACACCGCCGCCACAAAGGGAGAGACGATCGCGCCTAGCCCCATCAAAACCAAAATAATTCCCAAGGCAATTGTCCAATTTAATCCTTTCTTAAGATCCTGCGTCCCTTCGTGATGAGTCATAACTTGTTTTATCCCTCTGGTTGATGCTCCCGCAGGAGATTGATTTGATGATTTAATGCTTCCCTTGCTTAACAGATCGTTGCTAGCCCTGTCAATTTTTCGCCGCTCCCCCTAGTTTTGGGTAGGAGTGCTATCATCAGCGCAACTTTTGGGGACCACGGCTTAGCAATGGTCCTAGTTTCACTCCCTATCCTTTTGCTGTCCTGGGTACAACCAAACTATGCAGGTTTCTAAGTCCCCTCTGGCTGCCCCAACGGCGATCGTCACAGCCCCCATGTCTACGCCTTCTCCCTTCACCCGCTTCCCAGTGCGGCTAGCCCTCTATGGTGGCGGCACGATCGCCGTTGTCGCCGTTGCTGCGCTTGTGAAATATTTTCTGAGTCGGCTAGCCGAATATGTCATCTATCCCATTCCCTTATTGGGGGGCCTCCTGCAAAGCTTGGAGTTGGCCGAACTGAGCAACCTCCTAGTCTTTGCCATTTTGGGTCTGGGTTTAGGTGTCCTAACCCGTCTATTACCCGTCCGGTGGGGCCAGCGGTTGAGTGCTGCCCTGTTGATTGTTCTGGTGCCATTAATTTTTATGATCAGTACCCAGGTGCGCTATGACCGCTGGGTACTGACGATCGCCGAGCAGGAGCAACTGAGTCGTTCCGAGGCGATCGCCCTCACCAATGCCTACCTAGACGATCGCATCCAAAGTCAGGGGTGGTGGGGGTTCTATCGCTATACCGCCCGCTATACGGCCATCCCCACCAGTCAGGCTGAGATGCAGCGGGCAATGGGGATTGATGCACGGGTGCAAGCCCAATTTGCCAAGGTGACCGGCATGGACACCCCGATCGTGGCGAGTATCATGACCCTGTGTAGCTGGGGGTTGCGGGTGTTCTATTTTGTGATTGCCGCGATCGTCACCGTCAGCCACTTCCAGGAGGGCTTGAAACCGCCTATACCCGCCGCCAAGCCAACACCAACGGCTCCTCCGCCTGTTTCGTCTCCCCCTGCCCGCCG
>NZ_JBRCAD010000058.1:0-36944 GCF_053493415.1 Trichothermofontia sp.
GGGCAATCGGGGGGTGGCGGGATGTGTCCCTGTTAAGGTGTCCTGCTTCCCCTAGCGTTACCGGGGGCTGGGTCGCCGACCTAATCCGTCTCGGCTTCGATCAGTTGGACCTGCTGAACACAGTCCCGGGGAATGGCCAGGGTGCGCCCGCGTTGATTCAGGTATACGGCAGCCTCGTCGCGGCGGATCAGCCGTCCTTGCCAGTGGCGCTGGCCATCGTGGGGGGGATCAACCACCACTTGTACTGGAAATCCCCGAAAGGAGGTAAAGTCGCGATCGCTGCTCAGGGTCTCGGACAGGCCAGGGCTGGAAATTTCAAGCACGTAGGGTTCGGAGATCAGATTCTCGGCGTCGAGGCAAGCTTCCAAGGCACGGCTCATGGCTTCACAGTCGTCTAACCCGGTGTCTCCCTGGGCATTACGCACATCGACCCGTAAGACGGGGGGCGCTTGGTTGGTATGGAAGACCGCCCCGACCACTTCCAAGCCAAGGGTTTGCGCGATCGGGGTCGCGAGGGCCAGAATTTGGGGAACGAGGGGATGGGTCATAGCACCACTCCGGGACGGGCAAGCAATTGGGACAAGCAACAGCACTTGGGCAACAACGTGGGCAATCGCACTTGGATAATAACAAGCTCAGAATTGGGCCATTACTTAGAATTGGGCAATAAAAAAGTGGGCTGCACCCACTCCTCATGAAAATCTATTCCCATGAAGCGAATCAGACAGCCCGCAAGCCGCCTGCTTCTGCCCCCAGTGTAGCGGATTAATGCCAAAAGCGGTAAACCCTGACCCCGTGATGGCACGGCAGCCGCCAAGGACTACCCGGTGATGGTGACGACCCAATCCCGCAGGTGTTGGTTGACGCGATCGGGGATTTCGTCGTGGGGACAGTGACCCGCCGGGAGGAAATATTCCTGGAGCTGGGGGTAGTGTTGGCGGAAGCGGGCGCTACGCTGGGCAACATTCATCCAGGGATCTCCTTCGCCCCACAGCAGCAGCAGGGGATGGGATAGATCGTGCAGGAGGGTATCGACAAACTCTCCTTGGGGGGTGCGGAAGACGGCGGCAAAAACTTGGGCTGCGCCCCGATCGCAGGATGGACGATAGATATCCTCGACCAATTGATCGGTGACAGCGGTTTGATCAACGTAGACCTTGCGCAGGGTTTTGCGGATGGTCGATCGTCGCCGCGTGTATTGGAAAATCAGGTAACTGACCCAATCCTGTTGGAACAGGGTCCGCAGGCTTTGCCGCAGCAGGGTTTGCCAAGGAGAGGGCGGCGGGGTCGGTTCGCTATCGCTGAAGGGCCCCGCACTGTTGAGCAAGACTAGGCCACAGGCACTTTCCGGACGTTGGGCCGCTACACAAAGGGAGACATAGCCCCCCAGGGAGTTGCCCACCAAAATCACAGGTCGCCGAATCACATCGGTGATAAAGTCGTGCAATTGGTCGCGCCAGAGATCGCCGCTATACGACCAGTTCGGTTTGGCCGATCGCCCAAAGCCTAGCAAATCAATGGCCCAGATCTCGAACTCGTCCTGGAGACCGGCGATCGTTTTGCGCCAGTGATCCGTTGACGCACCAAAGCCATGCACCAATAGTAAGGGCGGGTGCGGGGACCGGGGCGTCCCCGCTTGAACGTAGTAGAGCCGTTGGCCACGCCAGGTGCAATAATTTCCTGTCACAGTCTCAGCGCAAAGTTGCGTCATGGCCTCAACCCAAACCATTAAGTAATGTTTAGAAACTTGTTTTTATTGTAATAATTTTAGCGAGAATGCTTCTATGGTCAAGGCGCGGCCCACGCTGTATGTGGCGATTACAAATCATGGGTTTGGTCATGCCACCCGTACCCTGTCGGTGGTGGCAGCGATTCAGGCCCGTTGCCCGGAGATTCTGCCGATCCTGGTGACGACGGCTCCCCGTTGGCTTTTGGAGTCTGCTCTGACTGAGCACTTTATCCACCGTCCCCGCAGTTTTGATGTGGGCGTCGTGCAGACGGATAGCTTGACGATGGATAAGGCGGCTACCCTGGCCAAGCTGGCGGCGATTCGTGCCCGTGAGGCGGCGATCGTGGCGGCGGAAGTGGGGTTTATTGAGCAGAATCGGGTTCGCCTGGTGTTGGCGGATATCCCGCCCCTAGCGGCGGTCATTGCCCAGCGGGCAGGCATTCCGTGCTGGATGATGAGTAATTTTGGTTGGGACTTTATCTATCGCGATTGGGGGGCTGGGTTTAGCGCGATCGCGGACTGGATGGCGGCGTGTTACCAGCAGTGCGATCGCCTGTTTCGCCTGCCCTTTCACGAAGCGATGGCAGCGTTTCCCCAGATTACGGATGTGGGCCTGACGGGCGGAACCCCACGCTATGACCTGGATGTTCTGCGACGGTTACTAGGGCTAAGGGCGCCACCGGAACGGACGGTACTGCTGACCTTTGGCGGTTTAGGGTTGCAAGGCATTCCCTATGCTGGGTTAGCGGCGTTCCCGGACTGGCAATTTTTAACCTTTGATGTCCAAGCCCCGGCCCTGCCCAATCTGATTTCAGTGCAGGGACCCGCGATCCAGGTGCGGGCCAATGGGGTTGATCTGCGGCGTTTGCGTCCGGTGGACCTCATGCCCCTGTGTGGCCGGGTGGTGTCGAAACCGGGATTTAGTACCTTTGCCGAAGCCTGTCGGCTGGCGGTTCCGATCGTCACCCTCACCCGCGATGACTTTGCCGAGGCGGCGCTCCTGATCAACGGGATTCAGGATTATGCCGAGCACCAAATCCTCACGCCAGCGGCCTTCAACCAGGGTAACTGGGCCTTTTTGCACGAACCGCCTCACCCCCCGCGTTTGGGGCGCAACGCGATCGCCCAGGACGGAACCGAAACGATCGCCCAAGCGGTTATTACGGCCCTGCTGGCAACCTGAGTCATCCTAGCTGCGCTCGGGATCGGCGCGGGCAGGCATCCCGGCAAACCGCGCTTTTTTCGGTCTCGCAAGTCGATACAATTGGGGTAAGCAAGTTTTGAGCCATCGCAGGTATTCAATGGAAGTCCAAAGAGAATTTTTCCCCCGCGTTCGTAAGACCGTTATGCCGCGTCCCTATTTTGCGGAAGTTCCGGATGTGTTGGGCCAAAGTGGGACGGCGTGGGCCGTGGATGCAACCATTTATGGGGATAACTGGTACCTCGATCGCTGGCAAGGTTTAATTGAGATTTATGGCGCAGGGGCAGCCATTAGCTTCTTCTCATTGCTACCTCGGAAAAACAAGTATGAGGCTGAAGGTTTGTATCTACGGCTCAAGTTAGCCTATCGCACCACGGCCAATGCCAATGTGAATATTCGGACATTTTCCGGTCGTCATGTGGGCTTGCCCAACAGCGTGGATGGAGCCATTTTTGACGACTCGGAAACCTACTGGTGGGTGACGGACGATCTGACGCTGAATGTGAACTCGATCTATACGGACGAAAAGTTTTGGATTCAGCGGGTTGATTGGGAATGGGTGAGCAAGGAGGTTATTTACGAAGATGAGGTGGGTACCCAAGATCCGTTCCTCACCCGTACCCTAGCGGAGGTTGAAAAACTCTATGCGCCCAAGGCCATTAACCCGGATTCCGTGAAGCAATTCCTGATCGATAAAATCCAAAAGGATGAGGGGTTTGCCAAGCGCTGTCTCAGTCTGCTCTGCCAGGATCAACTCATGGGGAAAGATCTGGCCCAAATGTTTACGGATGGCGGCTTAACGCTCTAGTCGGTCGAAAAGTCAATTCCGTAAGGTTGGTTGTGCTGACTTTAGCGAGCAACGACTAAAGTCGTGACTACGAACCTTGCGAAACGGTATCTGCAACGCGCCTGACAGGGCACTAGGGGGGCCGAGACCCGGCAAATAACGGTGAATGGACCCGATCGGCCAAGGAGATTGTCCAGCGATCGTCGTGGCCCTAATTCCGTTGACCGGTCACAATATAAGCAACCCGCCCCCCAATATTGGTGGCGTGATCGGCCATGCGTTCTAAATAACGAATCGTCAGCACCAGTAACACGATCGGTTCAATGGCACCGGGGACATCGTATTGGATTGCCAACAGTTGGTAGAGACGATCGTAGTCGTCATCAACGGTGTCATCCCTCGCCTTCATATCCAGACCCGACTGGGCATCCAGATCCGACAGGGCGGCTAGACTTAGGGCTAACATGGCCCGACAACGATCGAGCATGATCTGGACCTGGGGCAGACAGCTATGGGGCGGATAGGGGAATAACTTGATAGCCACTTCACCCAAGTCTTTGGCATAGTCCCCAATGCGCTCGAGATCGCGCACCAATTGCATAATGGCACTGACTAGCCGCAGATCTTGGGTAACGGGGGATTGCAGGGCCATGATGCTGACGCAATCCAGTTCGATTTGGCGGTAAAACTGATCGATTTGTTTGTCCTGACGGGCGATCGCGTCGGCGGCAGGGAGATCACGTTCAAAGAGGGCCTGTCGGGCTAACCAACAAGAGTTCTCGACCAATGCTCCCATGCGCAGCACATCCTGCTGTAGTCGCCGTAGTTGGCGATCAAAGTGAGGACGGCTGCGGCGTTGCACCTCAGAATGTGTATTCACGCGCAGTCTCTACCATTTGAGCCGATGGGATGCAGACCGACACCAGCAGCCTGTATCGTTCAGTATAACGACCCTCACGGGTAGATGCGTGTTCTGGGGAGTACGGTTAGGCAGATCAACGTTGCTAGCAATGGATCAAAGGATTGGGGCACTCAAGAGCGTCAGACACCTTACCCAAGTTTGTCGTGACGACTTTAGTTGTGCCTACTACCCGTATTCTGCTCGTGCCACTCCCTGCTTAGAACAGGGTCAGGATATAGAGCAGGCCAAATAGAATGATCCAGATAATATCAACAAAGTGCCAATAGATTTCGGCCATCTCTGCCCCCGTATGCTTCGTTGCATCGTAATGACCCGGACGCCGCGATCGCCAGACCACGCCCAGAATTAATAAAATTCCCACCAGTACGTGCAGGCCGTGAAATCCAGTCATCAAATAGAAACAATTAGCAAAAATATTGCTACTGAGGCCATAGCCAAGGGTTAAGTATTCATAGGCTTGACCGGCCAAGAAGGTGGCTCCCATTGCGGCGGTTAGCAAAAACCAAAGCCGAAGCCCGCCGACCTTGCCGGCCTTAATCGCAGCATCACCCTGATGAATCACAAAGCTACTGGATACCAGAATAATGGTGTTGATGGCAGGTAAGAGTAACTCAACCTCGGTTCCTTCTGGTGGCCAGGCAAGCGCATCGCTGCGCAGGATTAAATACGTGGCAAACAGCCCGCCAAACATGAGCGATTCCGAGACGAGAAAAATTAATAGGCCCAGTCGCCGGTAGTCAGGGTGTTCGCCCTCATGGGCACCATGACCCCTCGTCGCGATCGGGGTATGGGTATCAACTGTTGAGCCTTGCATCGTTTTGACCTCCTATACCAATGTCCTATCAAGTATCCTGTCTGATGCCCTACCTCACCCGTCAGCCATTGCGCCAATCTTTTGTGGGGTAGGCGTCCCGCCTGCCAGAGACTAGTAGCTCGAAAAGTAAATTCTGCAACGTTCGTAGTGCTGGCTTTAGCCGGCAACGACTAAAGTCGTTACTACCAACGTTGCGAAACTTTATGTTCGCTGTACTAGTCCTCACCAGCCAGAGACCAATACTCACCTGTCAGCCATTGCGCCAATTTCTGGTGGGGTAGGCGTCCCGCCTGCCAGAGACTAGTCCTCAACCGCCTGCCAGAGGCCCATCCCACCATCCATGACTTGTGCCCTAACTAAACAGGTGCCTTTTCGCCATAGCCCATGCCGTAGTCATAGGGGCCGTGGGTCACGGTAGGCAGTACCTCCCAATTCTCCACCAAGGGTGGGGATGCCGTAGTCCACTCCAGGGTCAATGCTTGCCAGGGGTTACCATCGGCCTTGGCTCCATAGAACCAACTCCAGGCCATGTTAAAGAAAAAGGGCAAGACCGAGATCCCCAGAATAAAGGCCCCGATCGTGCAAATGACATTCAAATCCGTAAATTGCGGATCATACATAGCCACCCGACGCGGCATCCCCTTCAGGCCCAATTCGTGCATGGGTAAAAAGGTCAAGTTAGTCCCAATTAGAGTCAAGACAAAATGGATTTGGCCCAGGGTCTCGTTATACATCCGCCCCGTAATTTTGGGGAACCAGTGGTAGATCCCGGCATAGAGACCGAAGACAGACCCGCCAAACAGCACGTAATGGAAGTGGGCCACGACAAAGTAAGTATCGTGGACATGGACATCAAAGGGCGCATTGCCCAGCATGACGCCACTCAGCCCCCCCATGACAAACATGGCGAGGAGACCCACAGCAAAAAGCATCGGGCTGGTGAGGCGGATTTTGCCCCCCCACAGGGTTGCCACCCAGCTAAACACTTTTACCCCGGTGGGCACAGCCACAATCAGGGTTGAAATCGTGAAAAACATCCGCATCCAGGGGGGAGTCCCGCTGGTAAACATATGGTGTACCCACACAAATAGACCAACGATACAAATGGCCAAGCTGGAATAGGCGATCGCCTTATAGCCAAAAATAGGTTTGCGGGCATGGACTGGGATCACCTCCGACATAATGCCGAAGATCGGTAGGACCATCAGATACACCGCCGGGTGGGAATAGAACCAGAACAGGTGTTGGTAAATCACCACATCACCCCCGGCATCAGGTTTGAAAAATGAGGTGCCGAAGTTGATGTCGAACAGCAGCAGGATTAGCCCGATCGCCAAGACTGGGGTGGAAAAAAGGGCCAGCGTGGAAGTGGCCAGCATCGCCCAGCAAAACAGCGGTAGCCGATCCCAGGTCATGCTCGGTACCCGGAACTTCCAGAGGGTAACAATGAAATTCAGGGCACCCAAAATGGAAGAAGTTCCCACGAGCACAATGCTGAGAATCCACATGGACTGGGCCGTATTATTGGTAATCAAACTGAGGGGTGGATAGGCCGTCCAACCGGTTTGGGACCCCCCAAAAAAGAAACTACCTAGCAGTAACAACCCGGCGGGTGGATTCAACCAAAAGGCGATCGCATTGAGCTTGGGAAAGACCATATCCCGCGCCCCGATCATCAGGGGGATCAGAAAATTGCCAAAACCCCCGATCGCCGCCGGCACAATCCACAAAAAAATCATGATGGTACCGTGGTTGGTCATCAGGGCATTGTAAACTCCCGGATCAAGGAAATCGGGATCGGGCGTGGACAATTCCGTCCGCATGGCAACTGCCATCAAGCCGCCGATTAGATAAAAGAAAAAGCTCAGGACTAGGTATTGGATACCGATCACCTTATGGTCCGTATTAAAGGTGAAATAGTCGTACCACTTCCAGGCTTGGGGGTGGTGATGGCCCGTCGGCATGGCTGCCGCAACAGGCATAGACGCATCAGATTGGGTCATAAGTCTGGAGGATAATACTGTT
The DNA here is from genome assembly GCF_053493415.1 of Trichothermofontia sp. Taxonomy (NCBI): domain Bacteria; kingdom Bacillati; phylum Cyanobacteriota; class Cyanophyceae; order Leptolyngbyales; family Trichocoleusaceae; genus Trichothermofontia; species Trichothermofontia sp. The sequence goes on from NZ_JBRCAD010000058.1 coordinate 7,479, forward strand.
CACATCAAATCATTTGGAAAGCCAACCATGCGGAGGTGGCTATTAGCCCAATACACACCCTAGCGGGGCAGTTGGGTAAGGACATCCTGGGTGACGCCCATTTCCTGGGCATAGGGGGTGAGGAACTCCGCATCACTAGCTGGCGTTGGCGTGAGGGCAACGGTGGCAGTGGCATCAGCCTGCTGGGCAATTTGCGCCTGCAACCATGCGTCGAATTCTGCCTCAGGATGGACAACGACCTGGGAGCGCATGGAGCCGTGGTACGAACCACACAGTTCCGCACAGATAATCGGATAGGACCCTGGCTTCGTTGCCACGAACTGGAGTTGGGAGGGTTGACCCGGCAGGGCATCTTGTTTTATGCGGAATTGGGGCACCCAGAGGGAATGAATCACATCCTGGGCGGTGATTTTGAGTTGCACTGTTTTACCCACTGGCACATGCAACTCACCACTGACAACGCCACTGTCGGGATAGTTAAAAATCCAGGCATATTGCAGGCCCATCACATCTACCACAAGATCCGCTGGTTTGCCCATTACATCAGGGGTCGCGCCAAACCCATATTTGGGACCAGGGACATCCGGCTTTTCGTTCCCCTCCCCCTTATCAGCGAGGACCGGTTCCGTCCCCGTGTCCAACCTGGGGGCACTCAGCGGCAGGGGAGCGGCGATCGCACTGCCCCTCAGCGACGCAGGCTTAGCCTCGGATACGGTGGCCGGACGGTGGTGGCCGGCGTGGGACATCATCATGCCTTGCCCCGACTGCTCAAAGCCACCCATTTCCTCATAGATTTCAACGCTATAGAGGCCCAAACCGATCACAATCACGGCGGGGATCGCGGTCCAGAAGATTTCCAGCGGCAGGTTACCGTGAATCGGGGGTGCATCCGTATCATCACCCGGTTTGCGTCGGAAACGAATGACCGCAAAGATAATGGCTCCCTCAACCACGAGGAAGAGGGCTGCCGCGATCGTCATCATCAGGTTAAAAAAACGATCCACGAGGGGGGCCTGCTTAGAAACCTCCTCCGGCATCAGGCCGTGATGCTGACCAAACCAAAGGCTGAAGAGGGTAACAATGACTCCCAGGGTTAGGGTGAGCAGGGAGGTGGGAACCGTTTCTTTCGGAGTTTGCATGGTGGGGTAGCACGGTTACTTAAAGATGAATGCAATGCAGTGTCTCAATTAGTGTATCCATTTGCCTCCAGGGAATAGCTTGAAATCCTGGGAGTTTCTTTAGCTTTTCTTTTTTCTTTGGGATCAGGATTGCCCGCCTAGCACCCGCCAGTACCATCAATGGCGCTGCGGCCCTAGGGGCTGTACAGCACTTCCATCGTGAGGTAGAGACAAGGGGCTTAAGCCCCTTGTTTATAAGGCTTGACAGTACTTCATTAGGGAGGGAACGGCTGTATCCCCGCTTACCCAACACTCATCCCAATCACCGACGGGACACCCGATCGCTGGCAGTAACCCGCCCGGCGCAGAAATTGGTAGCGATTGCAACTTCCGATCCCAGATTTGTATGGTTTCTTCAAGAACAACAAATATATGTTACTGAGGAAATCTTAAGAAAAACCAAAAAAATTCCAAAGAAATTCCGAAATTAAGCCCCTCCGGCAAGGGATTGATTACAGTGTTAACGGAGGTTTGCCTGCTTTTACTTGTCTACCCCTTGACTAAGTCAGTGTGGGCAATTACTCATTCTGTTGTTACCTATTATTGCGATCATTCTTGCCATTCGATTTTCGCAACTGCTTTTAAGACTTCGAGAGATTGCCGATGTTCCATGCTGTGTTCCCACAGACCCCCCCCGCTTCGTCGGATCAGCCAACCCCGTGCATGCGGATTTACCAATTGGTGCAGCAGATGGTGATTGCGACGTTGTTGTTAATGGCGATCGGCAGTGCCACACGGGTGATGAATGCCGGACTGGCCTGTCCGGACTGGCCCCTGTGCTACGGTCAGTTGGTCCCCGCTAAGCAGATGAACTTACAGGTTTTTCTGGAGTGGTTCCATCGCCTGGATGCGGCCCTGTTGGGAATCCTGGCGATCGTACTGGCGGCTAGCAGTTGGTGGTATCGCCGCGATCTACCCCGTTGGGTGCCGTGGTTAGCAACATTAGCCCTGGGTCTGATTATCTTCCAGGGCGTCTTGGGTGGTTTAACGGTCACCGAGCTACTCCGCTTCGATATTGTGACCGCGCACTTGGGCACGGCCCTTTTGTTCTTAATCACCTTGCTGATTCTGGCCAGCAGCCTGATGCCCTACCAGCCCATGGGAACAGCGACTAAGCTGCCCTGGCTGGGCCTAACAACGGCGGTTTTGGTCTATTTGCAATGTCTGTTGGGCGGTCTTGTGGCCTCCCGCTGGGCCGCGCACCAGTGTTTCGCTGGGTTTGAACTGTGTACCGTGATGAATAGTCACCTCGTTGGGGTTCTCCCTCCCACGATCGCCACGCTGGGGGTCGTGGTGATGGCATGGCGGACGCCAGCGCTCCATCCCACCCTACGGCAAGCCGCCAACCTGGCCCTTTTCTTTCTGGTTCTACAGATTGGGGTTGGGGTCGCCACTTTCCGCCTACACCTACAGGTAGAACCTCTAACCGTGGCGCACCAAACCATTGGAGCACTGCTTCTGGCCAGCCTCACCGTCTTGACTGTCCTAGCTTGGCGAGATGTCTATGCCCCCCTAGGTCAGGGGGCACCGCCTGCGATCGCGACCCCCGATTCCGCCCTAGAGTCCAGCCCTGCTTCCTAGACAATCGTCAGGATTTTTTCAACCCTCACTTCCTTGCTCCTCGCCTTATTCTTCATTGTTTTTCAGGCGTTAGATTGCCATGCAAGAAATTCTTACGGCTCCGCTGCCCCATCACCGTAACCTGCTCCAGGTTCTACGCAGTTATTACCAATTGACCAAGCCCCGGATTATTCTGTTGTTGTTGATTACCACGGCGGCCAGTATGTGGGTGGCTGCCCACGGTGAAGTTGACCCCTTGCTCCTGCTGGTCACCTTAGTGGGCGGCGCACTGGCAGCGGCGGCGGCGAATACGATTAACTGCCTCTACGATCGTGATATTGATGCGATCATGGTGCGTACTGCCCACCGGCCCCTACCCTCCGGTCGGATTCAACCCCGCGATGCCCTAATTTTTGCCGGGGTGTTGGCGGCGATGGCCTTTGGGTTGCTGACGATTGTTGCGAATCTCCTCAGTGCCCTACTGGCCATGTCAGGGATTGTCTTCTACGTCGCTATCTATACCCATCTGTTGAAACGCCACCATGTCCAAAACATCGTGATTGGGGGGGCGGCGGGGGCGATTCCTCCCCTGGTTGGTTGGGCGGCGGTCACCGGTGAACTGAGCTGGGCGGCCTGGTTATTTTTTGGAATTATTTTCCTGTGGACCCCGCCCCATTTCTGGGCCTTGGCAATGATGATCCGGGAGGACTATGCCAAGGTGGACGTGCCCATGTTGCCTGTGGTGGTGGGAGAGGCGGCAACTAGTCGCCAGATTCTGGTTTATACCCTAATCCTGATTCCCGTCAGTTTAGGGCTGGCCTATCCCCTTGGAGTGAGTGGGCCAGTTTATGCTGCGGTCGCGCTGATCCTGGGGGCGCTCTTTATCAAAAAAGCCTGGGAGTTGCTGCAAGATCCGACCGATCTGCAACTGGCACGATCGCTGTTCAAGTACTCCATCTTTTACCTCATGCTGCTCTGTGCTGGCATGACGATCGACAGCCTGCCCGTGACCCATCAGGTCACCACCCTCTTAGCGAGTCAACTTGAGCATCTGGTCAGTCTGGCCCAGTTATAGGGTCAATCCCCAAGTCGAATGAAGTTGGGTTTAGGGGATGAGGGTTTGGATGAGGGTTTGGATACCGACGTAGGTGTCGGCGAGTTGGGTATCCGTGATGCAGTAGGGCGGCATCAGGTACAGAACATTGCCGAGGGGGCGGAGGAGTAGGCCCTGCGCAATCGCGGCTTGGCGGAAGGGCTGGGCAATCTGGTTGAAATAGCCCGGTGTCGCGGGGGTGATCAGATCCATTGCCGCGATCGTTCCCATTACCCGTAATTTCTCGACCTGGGGCAGGGTTTGTAGGGCTTGGAAGTGGCTGAGATGCTTGGCTTCAAGCCCTTGAAAAGCGGGCTTAAATTCCGCTAGGAGTTCTAAGGAAGCCAGGGCTGCTGCACAACCTAGGGGATTAGCCGTATAGCTATGGCCGTGATAAAGGGCTTTATGGGCATCCTCACTGTAAAAGGCGTTATAGAGAGTTTCAGTGCAAACCGTTACGGCTAGGGGTAAAAAGCCCCCCGTGATCCCTTTGGAAAGACAAATAATGTCGGGGGTAACGCCTGCCCGATCGCTGGCAAACACGGCTCCGGTTCGACCAAACCCCGTCATCACCTCATCAAAAATGAGCAGGACATTAAACTGTTGACTAATGCGACGAAGCTGCTGCATAAACTCAGGCCGACAGATGCGCATTCCACCGGCCCCTTGCACCAAAGGTTCAATAATGATAGCTGCATAGCGATCGGGATTTTGAATCAGACAATTCTCCAACTGGTTAATCACCAGAGCTTCCCGTAGGGATACCTCCTGATCCTGAAGGTAGGTTGCAGGAAAGGGAATGAATTCAACTTCAAAGAGGAGATCAGAAAAGGCTTGGGAAAAGGGCGATCGCGATCCCACGGACATTGCGCCAAAAGTATCCCCGTGATAACTCCCCTCAAAGGCGATAAAGGTTGAACGCTTCTGTCCCAAATTCACCCAATATTGATAGGCCATTTTTAAGGCCACTTCCACTGAGGTAGACCCGTCATCGGAGAAAAAGACTCGACTCAAGTTACCCGGTAGTAGTGCAGTCAATTGTTCGGATAATTGCTCAGCAGGATCGTGAGTAAACCCAGCAAAGATGACATGTTCTAATTGTTGGGCCTGCTGAAAAATTGCTTGAGCAATTTTGGGATGGGCATGACCATAGAGATTAACCCACCAACTGGAAATGCAATCAATAATCCGCCGCCCATCTTCAAGCTCTAGCCAAACGCCTTGGGCGGCTTTGACCTTCAACGGTTCTAGAGCTGTTTTTGCTTGGGAAAAGGGGTACCAGATATGGGGATGCATGGGTGATGTCCCGGTAAAACCTTAGTTAATGTTAAGTAAAATTCAGTTGAGAAAATGCCTGTTTCAAGGTGCTAGGATTAACCTCAGCAAGAGGGTGTACTTCTCCCAGAATTTTCACTTGGCCGTAGTGAGCGATCGCGCGACAGTTCTCGATATTTTCTGGCCCATTGACAATCACACCGAGGATGGGAATTTGGTAGCGACGGAGTTGGGCGATCGCCAAGAGCGTATGGTTAATCGTTCCCAGGGTGCTACGGGCCACAAGGCAAACGGGTAACTGCCAGGCGGCGATGAGATCGATAATGAAATGCCGATCGTTAATCGGCACCATTAATCCCCCGGCTCCTTCCACGATCAAGGGAGCGTGCGTAACCTGGCTGGGTAATTGCAGGTCAGAGAGGGTGATTGCAACCCCATCGATCGCGGCAGATAAATGGGGAGAAAGCGGCTGGGTCAGGCGAAACTGTTCCGGCAGAAAATGAGTCGCATCTAGTTGAGTGGCTTGTCGCACATAATCCGTATCTGTGATCGTATCGAGACCGGATTGAATCGGTTTCCAGTAGGTGCCATTGGTCCCGGCCAGCAACAAGGCTGACATGACGGTTTTACCCACATTGGTATCGGTACCGGTAATAAAAATGCGATCGGGCCAGTCAGATCTGTTCATGAAGTTGATCCTCTAGGCATTCCTTTAATGATCAGCGTCCTCAGTTAGCTTAACTTGGGCGAGTAGTAGGGTGATCCCATAGCTCATCACCACGGGCTGGGCATGCCGATCGAGGTAGTGGAGCAACTGTCTGAATTGGGCCGTTGTTAGCCGCTGTCCATGAGTACTGTAATGGACCCCGATCGCCTTTAAGCTTCGGAAGAAATCCGCTGCACACCGATAGGTACAGGACGGCATCTCTTGCTGCAAGTGGATCTGGACAGAGGCATCCCTGAGGACATCAACCAGGGATTGGGTGGCGGGTAACGGATTGCCGGTAAAGGGCAGCGCCAGGGTCTGACAGGCCAACCGCCATTCGGGAAAGCTGCGATCGTCGGGAAAGGCCACTAACAACACACCCCCCGGTCGGAGCGAGTGTAGATACCGCTGGAGAGCCGCGAGGGGATGGTGAAACCATTGAATCGTAAACCCCGTGACCAGCATGGCATAGGGTTCGGGTGGTGTTATCACGCTCTCCCCGTCCATTTGCCGGAAGTGGATGTGGGTGGGTTGGCAAGCGGCCATCTGCACTTGTTGCTGAACTTGTTGCTGAACTTGTTGCTGACAAAAGGCCAGCATAGCGGGGGACAAATCTGTAATTTCCAAGGTGCGATCGGGGAAATATTTGAGTAACTGTTGGGTGATAAAGCCGGTCCCGCACCCAATTTCCAGAATTCGCCCCGACGGCAAAGGGAGATGCTTCGCCTGGAAAAAGGCCATTAATTTTTCTGCATACTGGCGCTGTAGATGGGCCTCCTGATCGTAGCGAGAGGCTGCCTGCCCAAAGGTCGCCGCGATCTGCGCTTTATCCGCCCAATCCCAATCCGACTTGTCCACGATCGATCGCTGCCTCATACCGCCCTAGTCGCTCGAAAAGTAGATTCTGCAACGTTCGTAGTGCGGGCTTTAGCCGGCAACGACTAAAGTCGTTACTACTAACTTTGCGAAACTTTATGTTTGTCATACTCGTCCCCATTTGCGGAGTGTCTCCTCTAGAGAATCGTATCGGCTAGTATCGGTTGGAGGATCGCCCAACACGCCGCCAGATGGGTAAAGGGGAGCGCATGGCCACCTGCGAGGGGGATATATTGACAAGTCTCTGAAGGCAGCGATCGCGCAGCGTCTCCCGTAGAGAATTGCGTCGCTTCTCCCCTGGAGAATTGCACCTGTTCCCATAGCTGCTCCGCTTGGGCGACGGGCACAATCCGATCCTGTAATCCCTGAAAAATAACGATTCTCGGAATTTGGCGCAGAGGGGTTAAGTCTAACTGGGCCTGATCCAGAGCTTGTAAATCCCTGAGAAGCAGGGCGTGGTCAAGGGTCGGCATTGGGGTGTCTGCGTTCGCGTCGCGTCCCCCCTGGAGCATTGCGTCCGGGTAATCGCAATTCTGGTAAAACTGGTGCAGGACAGTCAGGGGGTCCTGTTCTAACTGGGTGATCATTTGGCGTAGCACCCGCTGCGATCGCCGCTTGGCCTTCGGTTCCGACGGATGAAAGTGCTGAAACCCGCCAAAAATCACCAGTAGGTCAATATCCGTCAACAATCCCGATCCTTGCCAATCCGATATCCACCAATGCAAGCCATAGGAATGGGCCAATACAACCTTATGGCTATCCGTAGCCGAAAACTGGGGAGCCTGTCGTTCACCCCAATAACCGCGATCGTAGTGATGCCATTGGCACTGGCCCAACGCTAGAAACCGGGACTGCCAATCCTGCCAACAGTGGGCCGTAAATCCCCAGCCATGATAGGCCATCACTTCCAGCAATTTCGTCATTCCATCTCGTCATTCCATTTGTCATTCCATTTGTCATCCCGGCCATGCACAAATCGCATCTAATAATAGATCAAGGTGTTGGGTCTGGTGCTGGGCTGTCACGACTAGCCGTAACCGTGAGGTCCCGGCAGGAACAGTGGGGGGACGGATCGCGATCGCCAGAATACCCTGGTTTTCCAACCATTGGGCCAACGCCAGCGCCCGCCGAGCTTCACCAAGCCAGAGGGGGACAATCTGTGTATCCGACTGGCCCGTATCGTATCCTACTGCCTGTAGGCGTGCCCGCAGGGTGCCCGCATTGGCCAACACGGCATGACGAGCTTGCTCTAACTGGGGCATCAGAGACAGGGTTGCGTGTAGACTACCGACGATCGGCGGTGGCAGGGCAGTTGTATAGATAAAGCCTGGACACATATTAATAAGGTAATCCCGCAGGGATCGGGAGCAGGCAACAACGGCCCCAAAGCTCCCCCAGGCTTTCCCAAAGGTCCCCAACACCAGGTCTACCCGTGGCTGGTACGCGGCTAACCCCATCCCCCCTGGTCCCAATATTCCCCAAGCGTGGGCCTCATCTATATAGAGAAGCGCACCATAACGATCAGCTAGGGCGACCAGACCTGCCAAATCACAGCGATCGCCGTCCATGCTGAACACACTCTCCGTCGCAATCAAGCAGCGATCGTAGGATTGGCGATTGGCCTGCTGAAGTAAGCTTTCTAGATGATTGAGATCATTGTGACGGTAGCGTTTGAGCCGCGCCTGACTGGCGATCGCACCGTGCAACACGCTGTGGTGGCTCAGGCGATCGACCAGAATCAAAGAATACCGGGTGAGCAGAGCCGGCAGGAGGGTTGCATTGGCCTGGAACCCAGAACTAAAGAGCAAGGCCGCCTCCCGGCCACAGGCTTGGGCTAATGCCTGTTCCAAATCTTCATGAATGTCATAATTCCCCGTAACCAAACGCGACGCCGTCGCCCCTACGCCATAACGCTGGGCATAGTCCTGGGCTGCGGCAATCAGAGTAGGATGGGTGGCTAAGCCTAAATAATCGTTACTGCTAAAGTTGAGCAATCGGCGATCGCCCTGCCAAACCCACCCCCCTGGAGCATAACCGAGGGCCTGATCTGGTTTGAACACCCGGAGCGATCGCCAGCCCTGGGCATCCTGTCGCTCAGTTCGGAGGGTTTGAATAAAGTCAAAGCGATTGTCAATGCGATCGTCAATTGGCCCTAATTCTCGGCTCATCTAGGGGGTCGCTCTAGGGGGGCGCAGCAGGATTTAAGCACAGATTCAGAGTGGGCAATTGCTGGCGGTTAGAGTACAGTAAGGGTATCCTCAGTCTGCGGCAAAGCCTATCGGTTAGTCTAATTTAGTCTAATTTTAGCTGGGGTTTCCTAAGGGTTTAGCCCGCTGTTACCCGACTCTGTAGCACTTTACTGTAAAACAGATGTCAGATTTTGGAAAAAATCGGCTAAGATGGGTGCAGAATTCTCAGAGGAGTTATATACTCGATAGGTATCTTCCTCGGAGCTGTCTCGGTTAAGGTGTGAGGAAACGAAATGATGACGTCCAAGTTTTTAAGAAATTCACTTCTGGCGGCCCCCGCCCTTCTCGGTGCTAGCCTTGCCCTATCGGCGACGGCCCTGGCTAACGAAACCCGTACCGAAGGAGCCGTTCTGGTTCCCACGCTTGAAACGGCTGCTCCTCTGGAAGTAGCCCAAGCGTTGCCCACCCTGTCCACAGATGCCGTCGTTGCCCAACCGCACGTTGAATCGGTTTCTCAACTGGATACTTCAACGCTCGACCAGGTTCGGACCTACAGCCGTGAAGGCCAAGGTCAACAAGGCATCGGCCAAGTAACCTCGGTGACCCAACTGTCCGATGTTCAACCCACCGACTGGGCTTTCCAAGCATTACAGTCCCTGGTTGAAAAGTATGGCTGTATCGTGGGTTATCCCGATGGCACCTACCGTGGCCAACGGGCACTCACTCGGTTTGAGTTTGCTGCCGGTTTGAACGCTTGTTTAGATCGGGTTAATGAATTGATTGCTGCGGCAACTGCGGATCTGGCCACCAAGGAAGATCTAGCGGTTCTGCAAAAGCTACAAGAAGAATTTGCGGCTGAATTGGCCACCCTGCGGGGTCGGGTTGACAACCTGGAAGCCCGCACCGCCCAATTGGAAGCCACCCAATTCTCCACCACCACCAAGCTGCGCGGTGAAGCCATCTTCGGCCTGAGCAACGCCTTTGGAACTGACAAAGCCAGCATCGTTTTTGGCTTTACAGGTAACCGTGGCAGTGTTGATGACAATACGGTCTTCAGCAATCGTCTTCGTCTTGGTTTAGCCACCACCTTCACGGGTGAAGATCTGTTGTGGACCCGACTTGATGCCGGGAACACCAATGGCTTCATCAATGCGACGGGTACTCCAATGTCTACCCTGAGCTACGCGTTTGATAACGGTAACGATATTGGACTCGGTCAGTTGTACTACAAGTTCCCGATGGGCGATCGCGTCCAGGTGACGATTGGTACCGCTGGTTTGGACTTCGATGATATCTCGCCGACCACCTTCAACCCAGTCTATGGAGATGGGATCAACGCGATTTCTCGGTTCGCCGATCGCAATCCGTTTGTTTATCGTGCGGGTACCGCCTCCAACGCTGGGGCTGGGGTTAACTTCTGGTTCGGCAACGATCGCAAGGTTGCCTTAACTGCGGCTTACCTAGCGGGTGATGCCGGTAATCCGTCCGACAAGAACGGCCTGTTCAACGGTGACAACACCATTGTGGGTCAATTGATGTTCGCGCCGAGCGAAAACGTTGAATTTGGGTTTGCCTACACCCACTCCTACTATCCGGGTGGGGATTTGCCGGCCTTGTCGGCACTGACGGGTAGCTGGAATGCCAATGCTCCCTTTGGGGCACGCGCCACCTCCTCGAATACCTACAACGGGATGGTTAACTGGCGGATCTCGCCCAAGTTTGCCTTCGGTGGTTGGGTTGGTTTTGGGGATGCTCATCAGCAATCGGGTTCCAGCCGCAGTGCTGATATGTGGACTTGGGCCGCTGTGCTGGCCTTCCCCGACCTCGGCAAGGAAGGTAACCTGGGTGGTCTAGTGGTGGGTATGCCCCCCAAGGTCACCAACAACGATCGTGGCAGCGCCTTTGAAGATGAAGATACCTCCATCCACATTGAAGGTTTCTACAAGTTCCAACTGAACGACTTCATCGCGATTACGCCTGGTGTTTACGTGATCACCAACCCGAACCACAACAGCAACAACGACACGGTTTGGGTCGGTACGCTACGCACCACCTTCCAGTTCTAAACCCCTAAACTAGAGCTAGCAACCGCCTAGTTCTGAGTTAACTTCGAGACCTCCCTTACCCCTGAGGGAGGTTTTTTCATGGCATAAAACTTAAACCTGCATACCCCAGTGGAGAACCGGGATATACTGATAGGGGCATATTGATAGAACAGCCCGTGGAACTTTCTTGTAAAAGCGAATACGCCCTCTTGGCGCTGCTGGAGTTGGTGGGGACCTATCAGAGCGGGGAACCCCTACAAATCCGCCAGATTGCTGCCCAGCAGCACATCCCCGATCGCTATTTGGAGCAACTACTGGCGACCTTGCGCCGGGGTGGGTTTGTGCGATCGCAGCGGGGCGCAAAGGGGGGTTATACGCTAGCCCGTGATCCCTGGCAAATTAGCCTGCTGGATGTGATCAATTGCATTGAAGGGCTGGATGCCCAGGCCGCTGACCCTAAGCAAGCCAGCCAAACCGTTGAAGGTACAATTATTCATGAGGTTTGGCAAGAAGCCCAATCGGCAGTGGATTCTGTCTTCCAGCGCTATACCTTACAGGATTTAGCCACCCAACGGGATGCCAGACGCCAACGTAACTTGATGTATTACATCTAACTGTCGCGCTATGGTATCCCCAACCCATTACGAGGTGTTAGCGATCGCCCCCACCGCCACCCAGGCGGAGATCAAACAAGCCTATCGTCAATTAGTCCGGCGTATCCATCCGGATAATAATCGGGAAACCGCCGATCCGGTCCGCCTCACCCAGGTCAATGCGGCCTATGAGGTTTTAGGCAATCCCCGCCAGCGATCGGTCTACGATCGGCGGCTCCATCACCAGGGGAAACCCCACGGGGCTGAACCCAACTACACGTCGGCCTGGACGGGCCAATCCCAACGCGCGGCAACCGCTCAACAGCACCATCGGCAACAACGCCAGCAAAACCAAGCCTGTGACCAACAATGGCAAGATTGGCTCCAGCAGGTTTATACCCCCGTTGATCGCTTGCTCTACGGGATTCTGACCTCACTGCGTGCCCAGATTGATGAGTTAGCGGCTGATCCCTTTGATGATGATTTGATGCTGGCGTTTCAAGATTATCTGGAATCGTGTCGATCGGATTGGCAGGCAGCCCAACGCCAATTTCGATCGCGCCCGAATCCCAAGCACGCAGCCGGAGTCGCGGTTCATCTCTACTATTGCCTCGATCGGGTTGGGGATGGTCTGGATGAGTTGGAAGCCTTTCCCTTTAACTACAACGATCAGCACTTGCATACGGGCCAAGAGTTGTTTCGCATTGCTGCCGGTTTACGCCGAGAGGCCCAGGCAGCCCTGGGTAACTTACGCAGTGCCTAGGGCGGCGCACCATGAATCATGCAACGTTTGTAGTGTGGGCTTCAGCCCGCAACGACTGAGACCGTGACTACCCAAAGCTTGACGCTCTACGAGCAAGAGATGGGTTGTATGTGCGAGCCAGTGCCGAAGCAAGACTGATGGAGCTAGTACAGCGAACATAAAGTTTCGCAACGTTGGTAGTAACGACTTTAGTCGTTGCAGGCTAAAGCCAGCACTACGAACGTTGCAGAATTTACTTTTCGAGCTACTAGTAGTCTGTCAGTTCTAAAATGAGGGGGTGTAGGTTGGTGTCGAGTGGGCGAGACCCAGCACGTTTAATGGCTTTGTTGGGTCGCACTGCGTTTGATAAACCACTAGAGGCACAATCGCTAGAGCCAGTTGAGTTCCTGGCAGGAGCAGATGAGCCAACCCGGCGCGATCGTCGCACAATGCTTTCTCCTGCTGGGTCATGCGTATTTGTCGAGAAAATGTTCTAGAGTGAACTGTGTGTATTATGACCCGTTCACGGTTCGCTTCTGTAATGTCCCAACCTTCCCCAGTCGCCCCTCACATTGTGGTTAAGAATCGCTATCCCGATTACTTGACCGTGACCCTAGCGGCAGTTCCTTTAACAGGTACCCCTATCCCACAGTCCAGTGCTGATGCGGATCGTCTACCGCCTCTGGACCTACAACTCACCTTACAGTTTGGCCATCACTGGGAAGTCCAGGCCGAGCACCGGGCACAGTTTGGCTTGTCGGGTGGGGTGCTGACCTTGGGCATTGAACAGGGGCGTTTGCAGCCCTCCCTGGCCGTCGCTGCCGATCCAGAAATGCCCATCAGTGTGCGGCGGGTAAGCGAGGGTCCCCAAACCTATGAGTGGCAATTGGTGTCAACCGTAGACTTGACTGTCCTCAACGGGACGATCGCGGCCCTGTCATTGGGCCAACTTCACCCCGACTCAGCCGACTGTCGGGTCCTAATTAGCTTCACTGTGCTGCCATCAGATATTCACCTCACGGCTGCCGAAGGCTTGTGGCGGCATGATATTAGCCCCAACAAGCACGCAGTCCTCGAACGCAAACTAGTCTGGACCCTGGTAGAACCTCGGTTTCATCCCTACCTGAGTTGGGCACAGATTAGCTATATTGCCGAGCGGCTCCCAACCACGGCGCTGGTCCCCACCCCCACGGAGGTCAGCCTACAATCCATCCAGCCAGTCGTTGATAAGATTATGGCTGCTGCCAGTGATCGCTTTCCCGACCTAGTGGCTCTCGCAGAATTGGACCTTTTGCGGGATTTTGCCGGGGGGAACCTGCGAGGGACTAATCTCAATGGCCTCGATCTGAGTGGAGCCAAACTCGAACGGGCGAATTTGCGCGGTGCCGATCTCAGCGACGCCGATCTCAGTGATGCCATCCTACGGGATGCTAAGCTCAGTGGGGCCGACTTAAGTGGGGCCTACCTCAGTAATGCCGATTTGCGCCACAGCGATTTTTATCGGGCGAGTCTGGCCCTGGCCACCCTCAGCGGTGCCGATCTAGAGGGGGCTAATCTCCGAGAAGCCAACCTGAGTAGCACCCATCTCGGCCACGCCCAGGTCAAACAGGCCCGCTTCGGCAACAATCCTGGCCTTACCAGCGAGAGCGAACAATCCCTGCGATCGCGGGGAGCGATCTTCCCCGATCCCTAGCACCGTTTAGCCTGAGGCCATTTCTAGTCACCTGGTTCTTGTCTACCCTAATCCCATATTTGCGATCCAGCCCTCAAGCCTTAACCTGTCCACCCTGCCCACGCTTTTCAGGAACCTAGTAGCCATGACCCTCCCCACTGAACAGATTGATCGCCTGATCCGAAATCAGCACCAAGATCCCTTTGCTGTCCTCGGTCCCCATGCGGTTAATGTTCAGGGGCAGGAGGTCTGGGTCGTGCGGGCCTACTTGCCGAATGCGAGTGCGGCTTGGGTTGTACTGCCGGAGGAACGGCAGGAATTTGCCATGCAGTCGGTGCATGATCCCCACTTTTTTGAATGTGAATTGCCGATCGCGGAGTTAAAAAACTATCAACTGCGGGTACGAGAAAATGGCCATGATCGCTATCTGCACGATCCCTATGCCTTTCGATCGCCCCATCTTACGGATTTTGATCTGTACCTATTTGGCCAGGGCAATCACCATCGGATTTATGAAAAACTGGGTGCCCATCCGAGTACTATTAATGGGGTGAGTGGGGTGTACTTTGCCGTGTGGGCACCCAATGCGAAAAATGTTTCGGTCATTGGTGACTTTAATCAATGGGATGGCCGCAAGCACCAAATGCAGCGGCGAAATAATGGAATCTGGGAATTATTTATCCCCGAACTCCAACCAGGCGACACCTATAAATACGAAGTTAAAAATACCGAGGGGCACATTTATGAAAAATCTGACCCCTACGGTTTTCAGCAGGAAGTGCGTCCCAAAACCGCCTCGATCGTGGCCGATCTCGACAGCTATACCTGGCATGACCAGGACTGGCTCGAAAAACGGCGGCAGACGGATGCCCTCACCCAACCCATTTCTATTTATGAAGTCCATCTTGGTTCCTGGTTACACGCTTCATCGGCAGACCCCTATGTGTATCCAGATGGAACCATAGCGCCAGTTGTCCAGGTCGCGGATCTCAAACCCGGTGCCCGCTTTTTAACCTATCGGGAACTGGCGGAAAAACTGGTGCCCTATGTGGTCGAGCTAGGGTTTACCCATATCGAATTACTCCCGATCGCCGAGCATCCCTTTGATGGTTCCTGGGGTTACCAAGTAACGGGCTATTATGCCGTCACCTCTCGCTATGGAACGCCCCAGGATTTTATGTATTTTGTCGATCAGTGTCACCAGCACGGCATTGGCGTCATTATCGATTGGGTGCCAGGTCACTTTCCTAAGGATGGTCACGGCTTGGCCTATTTTGATGGAACCCACCTGTATGAACACGCCGATCCGCGTCTAGGGGAACATAAGGAATGGGGAACGCTGGTCTTTAATTACGGTCGCCATGAGGTGCGCAATTTCCTGGTGGCCAATGCCCTGTTTTGGTTTGATAAATACCACATTGATGGCATTCGAGTGGATGCCGTCGCTTCGATGCTTTATCTGGACTATAACCGGGAGGAAGGCGAATGGGTGGCCAACCAGTATGGCGGACGGGAAAACCTGGAGGCCACGGATTTTATTCGCCAGGTTAATCACCTGATTTTTAGCTACTATCCCGGCATCTTATCGATCGCGGAGGAATCTACCGCGTGGCCAATGGTATCCTGGCCAACCTATGTGGGCGGGTTGGGCTTTAACCTGAAGTGGGATATGGGCTGGATGCACGATATTCTGGACTATTTCATGATGGACCCCTGGTTTCGTCAATTCCACCAGAATAATGTCACGTTTAGTATGTGGTACCACCACCACGAAAACTATATGCTGGCTTTTTCCCATGATGAGGTCGTTCATGGCAAGAGCAATATGCTCGGCAAGATGCCAGGGGATGAGTGGCAAAAGTTCGCAAATCTGCGCTGTCTTTATGCCTATATGTTCCTCCATCCCGGCAAGAAAACCTTGTTTATGAGTATGGAGTTTGGCCAGTGGGGTGAATGGAATGTTTGGGGCGATTTGGAATGGCATTTGCTCCAATATGAACCCCATCAAAAACTGAAGGATTTTATGAGCGATTTAAACCGCCTCTACCGCAGTGAACCAGCCCTGTATGATCAGGACTCAGGACCAGGGGGATTTGAGTGGATTGACTGTAGTGACAATCGCCATAGTGTTGTGTCATTCCTACGCCGATCGCTGACAACGGGAGAATGTGTGATTGCTGTCTGTAATTTTACGCCCCAACCCCATTCCCACTATCGCATTGGAGTGCCTGATCCGGGGTTTTATACCGAGTTGCTGAATAGTGATGCCCGTAAATACGGCGGGAGTAATATGGGTAACTTGGGCGGTAAATGGACGGATGAGTGGACATTCCATAATCGCTCCTATTCCCTCGATCTGTGTCTACCCCCCCTGGCAACCATTATCCTTAAGCTGGATGCCCAACAAACCGCAGCAGCCTATGGCACGATCGCCCCAGCGGGGGAGCCAGCCTAAGCAGGGCTGGGGGTCTCCCTACTGACGACCTGATTTGCTCAGACGTGTTTGAGCAACGATCGCGATCGCTGCAAATCCCCTAGGGTTGCATTACCTGTACAAAACAGGGTCACTTGCAGTTCGGCAATCAGGGCCTCAGCCAGGAAGGCTAAGGCTTCCTCCGACTCACAGGCCGCCTGGAGAAAGGGACGGGCGAAACCCACCAAGTCGGCTCCCAGGGCGATCGCTTTGGCCGCCTCTAACCCATTGCGCAGCCCACCGGAGGCAATCAGGGGCACCGTAGGCAGGGTGGCTCGAATGGCAGTAATACACTCAGCCGTGGGGATACCCCAATCGCCAAAGGTATGGCCTAGGCGGCGTTGCAAGGGCGTCTTGGCCCGTTCCCGCTCCACCTTGGCCCAGGAAGTGCCCCCCGCCCCCGCCACATCGATCGCCTGGACGCCAGCCTCCCAAAGCCGTTGCGCCATTGGGGCTGAAATGCCATTCCCCACTTCCTTGGCAATCACGGGTACGGGGAGGTGTTCACACAGTTGGGCGATCTTAGCTAACAGATCCCGAAAATTCGTATCCCCCTGGGGCTGGATACATTCCTGCAACGGATTCAGGTGCAGGATCAGGGCGTCGGCCTCCAACCAATCCACCAGGCGGCAAGCTTCGGTGAGGCCATACCCATAGTTCAACTGCACCGCACCCAGATTTGCCAGTAACAGCACATCCGGGGCCAAGGCCCGGACCTGAAACGTAGGGGCCAGATCGGGGGTTTCCACCGCCACCCGTTGCGACCCTACCCCCATCGCCAAGCCATAGGTTTGGGCGATCGCGGCCAGTCGTTGGTTGATCACCTTGGCCTGCTCCGTTCCCCCCGTCATCGAAGAGATTAACAGGGGTGCGCCTAGGGCTTTTCCGAGAAATTGGGTCCGAATGTCCAGATCAGCCAGGTCTAACTCTGGCAGACAGCAGTGCTGAAAACGATAGTGCTCTAGGCCCGTTGTCACCTCTTGGCATTGCACATCCCCTTCTAGGCAAATGCGAATGTGATCAGCCTTACGGGTTTGGGTGGTGGCGGGGGGGGAAGCGGGCAGTTCAACGGTCATGGTTCAGCGTTACCTTTGGCAAATCCCTAGGGTGAGTCTGCCACCCTGGGTGGAATAATGGCACTAGTTCACGACAGATGTCTAGACGTTGAGCCTGCCCAGAAACGTCATTAATTGCCCTTAATTGCCATGAAACGTCGCTCGTTCTTCTTTGTCCTAGCCACGATCACCGCTGGGTTGCTCCTCCTGGGAGGGGGCGGGGCCTATGCCATCCTATCTGCGGGTCCCCTGGGTTTGGTCCGAGGGGGTGTCCGCAGCCAGCCCACCGCTGCTTGGCTCGTGGCGAAGCAAGCCCCCCTGATGATGTCCCTCCTGGTTAACCCCGATCGCTTGGCCGCAGCGGGTCAGGCCGCCGTGGCACCGGCCCAACGACGGCAGGTACGATCGGCGTTTGGGAAGTTGCAACAACGGCTCCTGGGGGGCAGTGGTCTGGATTGGGACTACCAACGGGATATTCAACCCTGGCTGGGGGAAGAAATCACGTTTGCGGTGATGACGCCGGATATTGACTATGATGCCAGTACGGGACTCCAACCTGGCTATTTAGCGACCCTTGCGACCCGGAATGCGGCGCAAAGTCGGACCTGGCTGCAACGATTTTGGCAACGACAGGCCGGGGCAGGCACCGAGTTGGTCTTTGAAGACTACAAGGGCGTAACGCTCATCTATGGGGATGTGACCGGCCCCCCCCCCAGCCCCGACGATCGTGCTCAGAACACGCCCTTCGATCGCGATTTCATGCAGACCCTAGCCACCGCCGTGGTGGGCGATCGGTGGGTGCTTCTGGCCAATAGCCCCAAGGTATTGCGCGATGCCATCAATAACCTGCAAGCCCCCGACCTCAATTTGGCCCGTACCCCCACCTATCAACAGGCCCTCGAACACCTGGCCTATCCCCGAATTGGGCTGGCCTATGTGAACTTCGGACAACTGCAAGCCTGGCAGCAGGCGATCGGGCGTCCTAATTCCCAAGTGCCGACGGCAGCGGCGGGTCCCCGTTACGGAGCAGTGGCATTCAACCTGGGATTGACCCGCCAGGGCGTCCGGATCGATACGGCCCTCCTGCCAGCGGTGGGCCAAACCCTCCCCAGTAAACCGGCGGCCCTCATGGCGCCAGTGGCCGCCCTCCAGTATGTGCCCGCGTCGAGTGCATTGGTCATGGCCGGGACCGATCTCCGGCAATTCTGGCAGCAACTTCAAGCCGATCTCCAGGGCTATCCCCCAGTGGAACAGGCGGTGACCCAACTGGTCCAGAATCTACGCCAGCGGCGGGGGCTAGATTTACCCGCCGATATCTTTAGTTGGGTGCAGGGGGACTACGCGATCGGCCTCTTGCCGAAAGCCCTATCAACCCGTGCGGAAGGAATGGCCCCGCCCGACTGGCTGTTCATTGCCCAACGCTCGGCCCCCATCGAAACGGCGATCGCCCACCTGGATGCAGTAGCCCAAGATCAGGGGTTTAGCACCGGCCCCTTTCCCCTGGGGGACCGTCAGGTGTATGCCTGGACGCGCCTGACGACGACAACCCAGCAGCGTTCTGCCCGTCGCGATGAGGAGAAACCAGCGATTCAGGCCGATGTCTTGGGGGTTCACACAACGGTGGGCGAGTATGAGGTATTTGCCACGTCCCTAGAGGCGATGAGTGCAGCCCTCGCCACTGCGTCTATGCCTACCGATCGCCAGTCCCCCCTGGCAACAGCGATCGCCCAACTATCTACCCCCAATGACGGCCTGGTTTATCTCAATTGGCAACAGGGACGGACGGCGATCATCCAAAAGCTCCCCATTTTTCGGCTCTTAGAGTTTGCGGGTAAACCCGTGTTTGATCACCTGGAAACCCTGGTATTTACAAGCTACGGCAGTGATGCAGGCATTAAGGAGGGGACGGCCTTCTTGAAATTACACTAGTGCAGCGCATAATTTAATGATGCAACGTTTGTCGTTGCGGCTTTAGCCGGCAACGCCTCAAGTCATTCTGAAATCCAGATAGGTGTCAGGCCGATGCGGTTTAAATCCTCCTCCCCCAATGCCCTACCCCAAGTCAACCTAGTGCCCATGCTGGATGTCCTGATGACAGTGCTGACTTTTTTTATCATCATTGCCATGACCCTGACGGGGCAGCAAATGATCAATGTCAAGCTACCGACCAACGATCGCGATCGGCCACTTCCAGCCGCGCCAACGGCTCCGTCTGTTGAACCATTGGTCGTCGGGTTGGATGCTGACGGACAGGTAATTCTAAACAATCAGAAGATCAGTAATCAGGACTTAGCAGAACACATGCGGGCCTATCTGGCGGCCAATCCCCAGGGACTCGTGGTCCTGCGGGCTGATCGCGATCTCACCTATGCCCAGGTAGCGGCCCTACTGAGGATGATGCGGGCGATCGGGGGCGATCGGGTTTCCCTGGCTTTTGAGCGTTCCTAAGACCTTTATGAGCCGATCGCACGAGAGTCAGTGCTGTTACCCGTGCGATCGCTTGCAGGGCACTAGGGCTATCTCGATTGCTCCACCAGTTTTTCTTCTTCCGTGCGGATTCCGGCAGTGAACAACCCATTAAGGTTTCGATTTCGGCGAAGGTCAGCGTCACGACCGCTTGATTGCAGTGCTGCAAGTGTTCAAAGAGTGGACAGGTAAAAGATGGGCGACGTATTACTAACCAAAATCATCGCCAATCGTTTGCCTCCAAGGTTCTGACACATCAATCGCACCGAACACATGATTGACATCAACGGTAATCGTTGTGAATTCTGTTGTTAGATCTTCAATCACTCTTCTGGCATCGGCTTGCGAGCCATACTCTTCCGTACTAAGACATAGTAAAGCTCTCCTAAAATTTGGGTGCTGATGAGAATTGAGTTGAAATTTGTCAGAATCAGATCTCTAGTTTTTGTGAGTTTCTCATCAGGTTTCATGGAGTGATAATAGACCCAAAGATTAGAATCAATGAAAACATTTGCGGTCATAGAGTTCTTCTCTATTGAATTTATAACCTTGAGGTAACTTGATTGAGTAAGTCTTTAGCTTTTCAAGGAACTTTTGTTTACGCTCCTCTAAATTGGCCTCGGTTGAGGTGGAAGCAACAGGTTCCTAGACCAGAATCAGGGTAAGTTTTTGACCTTCTAAAGCTCCATCAAGTTTTTCGTCAAGAATTAAATTGCCGTTGTGGTAGGTTGCGTGTAGGACTTTGCTAATTTATTCTCCTAATTTGTTGATAAAGTTTTGCTACTGATAAAAATATGGGAAGAGTTCTGTTTCTGAAATGTAGCGGCAAGCCTGCCTGTAAATTGCTCGACAAGTTCCTGTATCTAGCTGGCGATGATTAGGAATGGTGAGCGTTTCTTTGTCTGTCTCACTGACTCGACGTAGTTTGATATGGCTCCCTCATTGACTGTAAACCTGAAAGCCAAATTGCTCCAGAATGTCAACAATTTCAGTACCTGAAAGGCGTTTAAGATTAGGCATAGCTGGGTTGTAACTCAAAGGTCACTAAAACTGAAGGATGGGCGACTAACCCAAACTCTGCCGGATCTTCACCCTCTAGATGGAGCGCAATGGCTTCTTGCAGGTTTTTAACCACCTCGTCCAGGGTTTCGCCTTGTGTTACGACTGAGATTTCTAAACATTCTGCGACATAGCCGCTTTGTTCTCCCGGACGAATGAAGGACTTAATTGTTTGTTGCAATTGCATGGTCATAACTCTCACAAAATATAGATGTTTACTCCACTGTCTCCTCACCCAAAATCATCTGTTCTACTCGCGCTTTTGCAGCGGCAACAACGGCTTCAGCCTCATTTCGCAACCGTTTTGCTTCGCTACAACGTTTTTTCACCTCGTTACCCAGAAATGTTGAATGACAGCAAATTTCCTAAAAAAAACAACCTCTAATCGTGTAAACTAGAGGCTATAAAAACTATAATACTATCAGCATTATGATATCAAACTTTCCTGAGATTGTCAAAAAGCATCTGAGTCACCTCGCCACGGATGACTATCCCGTCCTCAACAGTTTGCTATTTGTTTCGATTTGGCTCTCCTTTGTTCTGATTCAGAGTCAAACCAGCATGAGGAGCCTCTTCAAGCGCTTAAATATGCGTGGGGTCAAGGTCAACTTTAGGAAGGCAAATCTTAAGATTCAACACTTTTGCATTCAAACTGATATCCACTCACTTTCAACTGTGAATCGTAGGGGGTATCTTTTTGCTTGACTGCGCTGATGGGCGATCGCGACTTTCTCCTGCGCGTTCTCAACGGGTAGGGCAATCACAAAACTTCGTCCGAGTTGATGGGTATGAATCATGCATTGAATCGCCAGATCCTTTGGCAACTCAAACACCTGCTCCAGCACTTCCACCACAAATTCCATCATCGTTGCATTGTCGTTATGCAGATAAACCGGGAGTACCGGGGGATGCGCCCAGGGCCATTCCGGGATGGCTTGGGCTGCTTCTACTGATAGGCATGGAGAAGTGACCAACCGGAGGTTTCGCACAGGTTGCACAGGCTTTTGGGACAGGTTGTTATGCCCACAGCGGGTACAAACCCAGGAGCGCTTTGGCTTTCGGTGTCTGAGCAGTGGGGTGATGAAAGAGCGGCGAGGGGTAAGGCTTTCGTAGAGGTTACGTCCGCCGCAGCGCGGGCAGGCATCGGGAAAAATTTCCAGGTATTCCGCCAGGGTTTGGGGACCGCCTTGAGCCAGAATGCGCTGGGCGCGATCGCGTCGCTGCCTCCAAGTCTGTTTGGATTGAGCCAACGGGTCAGGTTCCGAATGATCCCATTCAAACTTGATGGCATTCACCAGATAAATCAGCAGCAATAGCCCCATGAACCCCATAAACCAGATCATCAATTCTCGCTCCTCTGTGGGTTAGCCTGATCAACGTCCTGGACTGAGGGTGGTTTTGCCAAAGGTCATGAACACCAAGGTGGTGCCCGCAGGGCCACGATAGGCTCCCTCGGCGTGGCAGAGGCAGCAGGCAAGGGCGGTGAGTTCCCAGGCTTCCTGTTCCGAACAGTGCAGTTTGCGGGTGGTGAGTCGTTCTACGCCTTGGGCTTCCCCATAGGTCCGCAGGGTGCGGGCGTGGTGCTGGAGAGCGGGTGCCACAGAGGGATGATCCCAGCCCCAAAGCCAGGTGCCATCCAGGGTGTTGTAGGTGCCGATGATTTGCACCGGGGCGGTAATGATCTGTCCCTTGGGGTTGGTGAACAGGATGGTGCCCTGGGCTTGATCGACCTCCCAACGGCACTGCCCCAGCAGCCAGAGGTTGTCTTGGGCTTGAGTTTTGAAGCGTAGTTCGGCCACACTGCGGGCGAGCAGCGTGGGGTAGTCTGGTGGTTCAGGTTTCATGAATTGTCCTCTCTTTGTTGGAGTCTTTGCCGCAGTTCAGCTTGTTTATCCAGTACCCAGAGAGCCGCTTGGGGAGGTTGGGTGCGACTGTAAATGTCGAGCAGGTTGTTGTAGCTGCTTAAGGCTGCTGCGTATCGTCCTAGCTGCTCCAGCAGTAGGGCTTGATTCTGCCAGCAGCGATCGTTGTCAGGGTCGATCGCCAATGCTCCTGCATAGCTGATCACTGCTTCTTCTAGCCGTTGCAGCTTGGTGAGCAGTAAGGCCCGGTTATACCAGCAGCCCACATCACTGGGGTCAATGGCTAAAGAATGGTCGAAACTGGCCAGTGCTGCTTCTGCTTGATCGGCGTGGGTGCTGAGCAACATGGCGCGTTTGTACCAAAGCTGGGCATTGTCTGGATAGCGTGCTAATGCCCGATCGTAGTTTTCCAAGAGCAGCGTAAAAATTTCCGACTGGGGATAATTCAATTTCCCCAAGGCTTCATTCACGGCTAAATCATGCCAATCGGGATTTAGCTCGAAGGCGGTTTGATAGGCGGCTAGTGCTTCTTGATAACGCTCAGCCTGCATGAAAACATCACCCTTGCGTCTCCAGATCCAATCTGGCGTTTCACCATATGGATTCGGGTGATTATTGCCTTCAGCCAATTCGCTCAATTGCTGATCATAGGCATCCAGAAGTTCCTGTTCTCGGCCTAGAAGGGCATAGGCTTTGCAGCGATTTTCCTGGGCTGTTGCCTCTAGGAAATAAGCCTGGTTGTAGGTATCAATAGCCTCTGCATAACGCCCCAGACTGAACAGAATATTCCCCTTGTCTCCGTAATATGTCCCTAATGTTTGGTCGTTCTCTGGATCATCTTCTGCCTCTAAAAGGGCGATCGCTTGGTCGTAGCTGGCGATCGCGTCGTCTGATCGTCCTAGATGGGCTAACAGGCTACCCCGGTTCGCCCAGAGATCACTGTAATCTAACACATCAACATCCGGCAGATCCGCAAACCCCGCCAGTGCTCGTTCGTAGCTTGCAATGGCTTCTGTAAACTGCTGGAGGTCATGCAGTGCTGCTGCGCGGCAGGCCCAAGCATGGCTGTGGTCTGGATCAAGCGCGAGGATGCGATCGCAGGCATTGAGGGCTGCGGCATAGTCGCCCGTTTCCCGCTGCTGTTTGGCTAGCTCATACCAGGCATCGAGGTGTTTAGGATCTAGTTCAACAGCTTGCCGCAACAGGGCGATCGCGGTCTGACAGGTAGCCCCATTTTCTAATGCCGCTAACCCAGCCTGATAATAGTCTTCGGCACTTGAGTACTGTGGCAACCCATTACTCATACCGTTTGCACCTCCTCCTGTTGGGAAAGGAGATGCACCACTCCTGCCGGATCTGAGATCCAGTGGCCACGAAAGTCGCCCAAGGGTTCCAATTCATCGCGAATCGGGGTTTGGGCCGCTGTCAGATGGGCTACTGCTCCCTCTATGTCGTTGGTGGATAGCTCCAACCACACATCCGTCTGGCTGGAGTGGGGCACTTCATCGAGCCACAGTCGCATCGTGCCAAACTGGAACACATGGGAGGTGTCCCGTTGTCCTAGGTGAGGTAATCGCAATGTATCTCGATAAAAAACAACTGTTTTTGCAAACCGAAATCGAGGAATTTTTAGGGCAATATTGCTGCCCCCTGAAAATGTGGGTTTAGGATTTGGCTTCATTCTGATCTCCTGAAATTGAGTTAACTAGCGATCGCTATAAAACAAAACATTGGAGAAATTTTGACCTTGTAAGTCAGAGGGTTGAATCAAAAAATAAAAGATTGCATCATGCAACTCTACCCCCGGCTGCCCCACCATGCGAAACAGCAATTTGTAGGGCGGAAAGTTTTCACCAAACGCTAGAGGAAACAATTGCGCACGGGGATCAGCTTGACTAAAGGCAGGGTAGCCACCTAAGCGGTGTCCATCACCATAGAGAAGGTATAGTGCTTCTTCTAACAAAGGATTATCGCTGGCGCGATCGCGGAGTTCTCCCAGGGCGTAGTCATAGTTTTCAGCAAAAAATTCGCTTGTTTTTAAGGCTTCAACCCAGGTGGTTAGCCCCCCTGCATCCATCGGGGCAAGTTTGATTTGAAATCGCAAACTGAGTCGTTCGGGGACGATGGGATGCTCAAAGGGGGGGAGAAAACTAAAGTCGGTGATGAGATCTGCAACGGCAAGGAGCGGGTCTGGGAAAAAGAGAACTTTTGCCCCTGCTAATTCCATCAATTCTGGATAGGACATCGAGGCTCGTGCTTCGGTGGCAAACCAAGTATGATTCCATTCCCAGGTAGGTTTATCCACGCTATAAAACTGCAAAATACCTGTTGTGGGAAACCCGTCTAGGGGAGGAACTTCAGCAAAGTTAAACTGGGCGAGCAAGGGGGCTGGTTTGTCGTCAATCTGAGGATAATCCATGCCCACCGGAAGATAGGGCGTTCCTCCGAAATGGCTGTCCCAGGGTAGGGGGGAGTTGTCTTGAGAATGTGTGGTTTCGATGGCAATAAAGGGTCGAATGGTCGATTCGATCGCTGTGATTTCTGCGTCTGAAATTTCTTCTCGTAAAATCTGGCGAAGTACTCCACCGCAACCTAAGTTTTCAAGTCGATAATTTGTCATTTTTCCAACTCTGAACGTGTTGTTTAGCTGCGATCGCTTGACCTATTTTGAGAAGGTTGCCATCTGGATCAACGATGTGAAATTCCCGCATTCCCCAGGGTTTGTCTTCTAAGGAGCTAATGCGAGGAATCCCTGCGGTGGGTAGATCCAATGTTTGGAATTCCTGGAATAATTCATCGATATGCATAACTCGTAAATAGCAGGCTAGATAGGATTCGGAGGGCACAATCTCTGGGAAAAAAGTAAGGTGAATTTCCAGAGAACCTCGGTAGAGAATGGCATAATCCGCGTTGGGATTGCTCGAATCATGACGCTCAAATCCAAGGTTTTGATAGAAGTCAACACTTTTAGCAATATCCCGTGAAACTAAGATGGGAATGGCTTGTTCAGGTACCATCACTAAGGCTCTCCACTGATTGAGTAAGGTTTTCCAGGCGGTGTAGTCACCCCAAAAGTTGAGTTGGTCAGAGGAATAGGTGCAGGTTGCATCAGTAATGGAACGGGTGAGCTTCCACCACTGATCACGCAACTGACGGAGGGTTTGAGCATCTGTTGCCGCGATCCAGTTCTGAACATATTCAGGACTAAAATCAAAGGCATCCAAACCGCAGCAGGCGGCGACGCAGTGAACTTCGCAGCAGCGCAGCAGTGACCAGAGGGGTTCAGGAATGGTGATTTCTTGCGCCATCGGCCTGTCCTAACATCAGTTCCTTTGAGCCAAATAGAGGTGGGTGGTGTAGAGCAGGCGCACCTGCCCTTGGGGGTTGGCATGGCGATCGCACAATTCTGCAAGCCTTGTTTCCAGTTGCTCTAGCGCCACCCCTGACTGCGGCGTAAACCCCTGACTCCGGGCTAACCCCATTAATCCCTCTAGATCTAAAAACTGCTCAAAGGTGAAGGTGTACCGTCGCAAGTTTTCAAAATAAGGGAGGTAAATGCCAAACCAAAAAAGCTGGTAACGGAGGGCGTTAATTACCCCCTTGAGGGAGGGCGTTTCTATCGGTTTCAGATATTGATCCGCTGGTTGGGATGCCTGGTACAGATATTTTGTGTAGGTTCGGGAAACGGTATCGCGCTGATCCCAGAAGTTCCAGACGAGGGCTAAGCGACCCTTGGGTTTGAGGATGCGGTGGCATTCCTTTAGGCTCTGGGCAACGTCAAACCAGTGAAACGCTTGGAAGGCAGTGACTAAATCTACCGATGCGGTTTCCAGCGGCACCTGCTCAGCCGTCCCTTCTACGAAGTTCACACCGTCATAGGGCACCGCGCCATGCCGCATCTCAGCCCCTGGCTCTACGGCAATGACTTGCACCCCGCAGTCTGCCAGTTGGCGGGAGCCAATGCCCGTTCCGGCACCGATGTCGGCAGCAGTGATGGGCTTGGCGGTCAGACCGGATAGAATTTGGGCGATCGCGGCCTGCGGATACCGAGCACGATAGCGGTCATACCCCTGGTAAAACGGAAACGCTTCAGCCATAGCACCTCAATGACACCACTCGCCAGTCGATAGGCCTTTGCCTCCTGACAAAGCTCCTTACCGATGGAGCGAGATGCAGCGAGAAACTGCGATCAACGTCCAAGAACCTCTCTACCCTAGCGACTTCCCATCGCGTTGTCTTGCCTACCCTTGCTCAAACTTGCCTGCGGTTGCCTTTTGCTCGGTCGATCGGGTCAATCTGGCCAGTTCCAACGGGCCATGCAAAATAGATTATTTTAGAAAATCATTGCCACCCTTGCCGCCGCCACCGTGCCGAAGTCCCCTGCCTTGCTCGATTATCATCAAGGGCTTGAGTACGACAAGCTATTACCCTCCCCGCCGCTGCTCCTGAGCCAAGGGCACTGGCAGGGCTTAGTGTTGGAACACCATGACACGCCGCCTTGGGAGATCCCTGAAGCGTGCGTCTCCCACCACCACATCGGTGTGCTGCTTGGCCCCTGGCACGGGGAACGATGGATCGACGGTCGTCACCGTTCGGAAATGGCTCCTAGGGGCAGTCTCTCCATCATCCCGGCTGGCCTACCCTTTGCCTCACGCTGGCAAAATCGATCGCAGGCGATTGTGCTGGCGATCGCGCCTGCTTTACTGGAAAGGGCCGCCCATGAAGCGGTGGCGTGCGATCGCCTCGAACTCAACTTTTGTTGGTCGCATGATGGTGATGCCTTCATCAGCCAGATCCTGCACTTACTCAAAGCCGATACCGAGTCCGGCCACCCGCTTGGCCCCATCTATGGCGATTCTCTGGGGATCGCTCTGGTCGCCCATCTCCTCAGGCAGTACTCAACACGGTCCTTCACCTGGCCAGCCTATACCGGCGGGATGCCCCGATACAGGCTGCTGCCAGTCCTGGAATACATCGACGCACATCTCCAACACCCCCTCAGCCTCCAAGAACTGGCCACTGTTGCCAATATGAGTCCGTACTACTTCTGCCGTATGTTTCGACAAACAATGGGAATTGCGCCATTTCAGTATGTGCGCCAACAGCGCATTGAAAAAGCTAAAAAATTGCTGGAGAACCCCCACCTGAGCATTTTAGAGGTGGGCTTGCAGTGCGGATTTACCAACCCCAGCCACTTTACCCGACAATTTCACCAGACCGTTGGCGTCACACCAAAAGCTTACCGCAACACTTTTTTGCCCTAGTAAACCTCCTCATCAAAATTTGACTGTATATTTGTGTGCGATTTGGGCATCACTGATCCTGTCCACTCAATGTTTAGGCGATCGCAACCTCCTTGATAACTCACACCTGACGGCATACAGCAGCCCTAAAATATTCGTAAGATATAGCCTTTTCTAGGCTAATAAGTACAATATCCGCAAAGGAAACCACCTTAGGGTACAGCATCAATGAAAGCTCATTCGCCTGAATTTCGCTAAAAGATTATTGATGTCTATGAATCGGACCGATCTCGCAACGACAGTTAGCAACTCGCTTTATGGTCACGAAAAGCTTTGTTCAGAAGCTCCTCAAACAGTATCGAACCACTGGCTAAATCATGCCCAAGGTACGGATACAGCAAACCCCGACCAAACTCAACAGTGAACAAATGGCGGTTCTGGCACGCTTGGTGGCAGAGCATAATGATGCTACCTTGGCAGAACTATCTCAGCTATTAGCTGATGAAACTGGCGTGTAGGTCAGCGCTTCAAGCTAGGTTATATCCAGAGCGAGCCGAGGCACTGGAGACGGCTTTTAAGCAGGTTTCATCAGAAGACATTGAGAACTGGTATACGCATTGCTGGTGCTGTACCTCAGTAGAGTGAAAAAGGCTGTAAGGTACCCTCGATTAATGAAGGTGGGTGGTGGACCTGCCTGTCCCAACTGCCCTACGGGATACGACTACCCCAGTGGATGCAAGTTTATGCCGTTGTGACCAAGGCTGACAGGGCGATCGCTTGGGCAGCGGGCATTTGACCATAGCTAAACACACAGGGAACCGCTGGCGACACCACGGGCAGTAATTGGTCCATCACATAGGGACTCCCATAGATCACCAGCCCCCGTAGGTGTTGACGATCGCTGAGGGCCTGAAGCCAGGGTTGGATCGTCGGCAGCAGCATGGCACTGCCCCGGAACGGGTTACCCCGCACAAATAACTGCACCAAGGTGGGAAGGGGGTCCAGGCTGGCAAAGTTGGGGTCCCCCAGGCTTTGATCCACCAGATGTAGCCGATCGTAGCCCCACTGACTGGGTAGGGTAAGGGCTGGGGTGTGGCGATCGAGGAAAGGACAATTCAACGCGCGATCGACCACAATCAGATTGCGCCACGACTGAGGTGTCTCCGCCCGGAGCAAAGGTTGATTGACCCGCACCCGGTTAGATGCTGTGAGGATTTGTTCCACTAAACGGAGGCTAGCAGGTTGGGCTAGGGCACGGGTGAAATCCCCCCCCAGTCCTGTCTGGGCCGCCATGACCTTTTGCTTCGCCCGCCAAATCCGTTCCACCGAGGCCAGAATGCGATCGCGGCTAATACGCCCCGCCGCCACCGCTGCCCCAA
>NZ_JBRCAD010000059.1:0-35093 GCF_053493415.1 Trichothermofontia sp.
GTGGGGAGGGGGGTAACCGCCACCGACTCGCGCCGTTGGTCATAGCTACTCGCGCCCTCACTCCCGGTGGGGACGGCTGTCTGCATGGCGACTTGGGGCTGCTCCACGAGGCGGACCACCGAAGTGGCCACCCCGATCACCACGATCACGATCGCCGCCGTCCGCGCCCACGTGATCGACGGCTTAAACCAGGCTCTCCCCAAGGTTTCGGGCAGGGCCATTAACTCCTCACTATAGGTATCCAGTGCAGTGACCAGGTCAAACAATTGCAACGTACTCAACTGCACCGTGTCACCAATGGCTGCCGTCGCCAAGGGGCCAAGGTACAGCCGATGATAGAGACCCCCATCGGGTTCAAGCTGAAGGGAATTCCGGTGCTCCGGAGGCGTACCGGCGGACGATCGTGCCCCCATTGGCAAGGGCGGCTCTGGGTAAGAGGCCTTCGCCGGGGCGGCTACCCTCAGGTCTTGCCCCTTTGCCGATGAGGCTGGGGTGGGACTAGGCGGCGCGATCGCGGCTGCGGGGGTATCTGCAACCGGTTGCGCCGCCTCCGAGGCCGGGTCTAACGACAAAACCTTGAGAACGGTGTTTGCCAGTGTCCCTAGCTCCCATTCCGTCTCCGCGAGTTGGGCTTGTACATAGGTTTCGACGACCGTATGGAGTGCCTCTAATTGTTGGCGATCACCCTGGAGGGTTGTGCGCTGCTCGTCGGGTAGACGGGGATCATCCAAATGCAGCCGAAAGCGCAAATCCCGGACCACCGGACGGCTAGCCCAGCGCGACAAGGGAGACTGTTGCGCATACAGTTCCAAGGTGCACGTTGGGGGCGTATAGCGACGGAGGAGGGTGGTGGCAGCAAACATAACGATAACGTTTGGGGGAGAGAGGAGAGAGGAGAGGGGCAATAGGCAATCAGGAGAGAGGCCGTAGGCAGCGGGCAACAGAACCGTTACGCTTCCTTGGCGGTCGCGATCGGGGATTTGGCGCGATCGAGGAGCGATAACCAGAGCCGCCGGGGACCACTGGCACCGCTATAGAACAAAAGGTCAATGAGGAGCTTGAGGGCCAGACGACTGAGGGCAGCAGGCGGCACGGTATCGCCTGCCTCCATTCGCTCCTGGTAGGTATTGCTAAAGCGATCGAGGTAATCGCCCAGCAAAGCGGCCCGATAGGGAGCCTGTCCCTGAGCGGTCATCTGTTCCAGTAGGGCAACGGCACGGCGGACAAGTTCTTGGTGTTGGGTGGCCAAATGGCTGCTAATCAAAACCAGGGCGCGGGCCTCATCAACATCCAACTTTTTCCGCCCCCCTTGGCTCTTGCGGAGGGGATTAGCCTGTCGTAAACGCCACAGGGCAATGCGATCGGGCAGCATTTCCGTGAGTTCGAGGGTAGCCGCTGCTTGTAGCATGGCCTCCGAGCCAATTCCCGCCAAGGCTTCCAATGCGAGCAGGACGAGATCCAGATGCGCCTTGATATTATCGAGTTGCTCTGGAGCGGGTGTCTCTGGCAGCGTCAACGCTTCAACGGGTGACACAGGATTCGATGGCTTCACGGATAACTCTATAACTCCCAGGATAGGAAATAGAACTCGTTTAGGGTGCGTGGTTACCGGTTCTGTAACCTCCAACTTACAATCCTAAAGCGTCTCTGGATCAATGCCCATTGCCCGCAACTGGGTTGCTAGACGTTCAGCTCGCTGGCGTTCCTGTTCGGCTTGTTGTTGGGCTTGTTCGGCTTGTTGTTGGGCTTGCGCCACCCGTTGGCGTTCAACCTCGACTTGGTGGAGTGCGTGTTCTTGGGCCGTGGGAAGGAGCGTTCCATCCGGCTTTGCCCAGCGTAGCCAGGTGGTCTCAATCCCTTTGTAGGGACCTGTCCAAAGGACGAGGGCTAGCTGTAAAACCTGGCTGACCAATTCTCCCTGGAGACCCAATGCCAGTGGTTGGTAGCTCCCTCCCTTGAGTTGGAATCCAGCCCGATCGCTCGGATTAAAGGGATCAAACCAGAAGTATTCCGGTACATGGAGGCGATCTTGGTAGATTAGCTTCTTCTCGGTTTTATCAAAGTTAGCAGTACTGGGTGAAAGTAATTCAATCACCACATCAGGCGTCTTGCCCTCCTCCCAACACACCCAACTCCGTCGTTCTCCCTTGGGGACACCGAGGACCGCGAAAAAGTCGGGACCCTTGAAATCCTGATTCTTGACCTGGGCTAGGCTGTAGTAGACAAACATGTTACCGCCGACATAGCCATCATCACGGTTCTCTAGCCAACCTTCGATCGCATCGATCAATAAATCCATTTGGCTCTTATGGCGCTGGGTCTCCATCGGCTCACCATCGTCGTAAGGTAGATCAAGTTGGGTGGGGGGCAAGGCAATACCGAGAGATTGGAAATGGCTAGAAGTCATGACGCTTGGGAGGTAATGGGGATTTTCCTATTGTAAGAGGCTCGAAATTCTCTGGGCTGCTTTCTGGCCGCACCCACTCTGGATCTCCCAGATCGGGCCAGCATCCACTCAGGGTGGGGTCTGAAGTAATGGTCCCGATCATGCAACCGGGGGTCGGGGTTGAAACTGGCGTAACCGGAGGGCGTTGGTGACGACTGAAACCGAACTAAAGGCCATCGCTGCTCCCGCTAAAATCGGATTCAGCAACCACCCCCAGAACGGATAGAGAATTCCCGCTGCGATCGGAATCCCCAGTATGTTATAAATAAAGGCGAAAAACAGGTTTTGTCGGATGTTCTTCATCGTCGCTCGACTCAATTGAATCGCCGTCACAATCCCCCACAAATTGCCTGAAATCAGTGTAATATCACTGGCCGCGATCGCCACATCTGTCCCGGTTCCGATCGCAATCCCGACATCGGCCTGGGCCAACGCGGGTGCATCATTAATCCCATCCCCCACCATCGCCACGATCGTCCTATCGCTGTTTGAGTTTTGAATTTTGAATTTTGAATTTTGTGGGGGTTTCACATTTTGCAAAGACTGGACCACTGCGGCTTTTTGATCCGGGCGAACTTCGGCAAACACGGTGTCAATGCCAGCTTGCTGGGCGATCGCCTCTGCCGTTGCCCGGTTGTCGCCCGTGAGCATCACCACCCGCAGACCCAACTGTTTTAGCGCTCGGACGACCTCAGCCGCCGTGGGTTTCAGGGCGTCGGCGATCGCCAGAATCGCCTCGACACTGCCGTCGATCGCTACCCACACCACGGTTTGTTGCTCAGCTTCCCAGGCCAGGGAGCGGCCATAGAGGGGTTCCACCTTCACCTCAATCCCTTGTTCGTGGAACCAGCGTTGGGTACCGATTTGTAGCCAATGGTCCGATACCCTGGCCTGTACTCCGCGTCCGGCCAAAGCCACAAAGTCAGTGACGGTGGGCAGATCGGCTTCATGGGTGGCAATCCCCTGGGTTGCAGCATAGCGGACGATCGCGTCGGCGAGGGGATGTTCGGAATAGCGCTCGACCGCAGCCACCAGCCTTAGGAGCTTCAGTTCCTGTTGATTGGCTGTCCCTGCACGGGTGACAAATTGGGTGACCGTTGGTTTGCCAACCGTCAAGGTTCCGGTTTTGTCGAGGACGATCGTTTGGATCTGGTGGGCCAGTTCCAGGCTATCGCCGCCCTTGATTAAAATGCCCTGTTCCGCCCCCTTCCCCGTACCAACCATAATGGAGGTTGGCGTTGCCAGCCCCAAGGCACAGGGGCAGGCAATGATCAGGACACTGACCGTTGTCACCAACGCCAGCGTGATCTCGCCGACCAGGAAAAACCACACCCCAAAGGTGACGATCGCCACGATCAGGACCGCTGGCACAAACCAGCCCGTGACCCGATCGGCTAGCCCTTGAATGGGCGCTTTGGCCGCCTGGGCTGCCTGTACCAGTTGCACGATTTGGGCTAACACGGTTTCCTGACCCACGCGGGTTGCCCGAAATTGGAAGGACCCGGTTTTGTTGATTGTCGCGCCGATGACCTCATCCCCCGGTTGTTTCGCCACGGGCAAACTTTCCCCCGTCACCATTGACTCATCGACGCTGGAGGTGCCTGCCACCACTTCCCCATCCACTGGAATTTTTTCACCGGGGCGGACGCGGACCTGGTCCCCTACCTGCACCTGGGCGATCGGAATCTCTATGTCCTGACCATCCCGAATCACCAGGGCGGTCCGAGGTTGCAGGCCCATCAACTGGCGGATAGCCGCCGAGGTTTGGTGTCTGGCTCGGCTTTCGAGCGATCGCCCCAACAGAATCAGGGTAATAATCAATGCCGAAACTTCGTAGTACACCGTTGTCGGTAGCCCCTGCGCCTGGAAGAAGGCCGGGACAAAGGTGGGCAAGAGGGAATAAAAGAAGGCCGCACTTGTCCCCAGGATCACCAGGGTATTCATATCGGCTACCCCCCGTTTCAACGCCTTCCAGGCCCCGCTATAGAACGAACGACCACACCAGAATTGCACGGGCGTTGCCAGGACCAGTTGCAGGTAGGGATGGTGGAGCCAGTGGGGAATCCAGGGCAGGGGTAGCCCCGTCATCATCGGCAATCCCCCTAGCAGCAAAATAATACTGACACCCCCACCCAGAATCAATTTGCGCCGAAACAGGATCGCCTCTTGGCGGGCAAGGGGATCAGCCTCACTGCCTAGGTCAAACTCCGCTAGGGTTTCCCAGGGAATCGCTTCATAACCCGCCTGGGCGATCGCCTGTTGAATCGTGGCTAAATCCACCTGCTGCTCGTCATATTCAATGCTGGCTTGCTCCGCCCCAAAGTTGACACTACAGGTCACCACCCCCGGTGTTTGGCGCAGGACACGTTCGATCGCATCGGCACAAGCGGCACATCCCATACCCTTTAGGCGTAGAAGCTGGCTGGTCATGGTCTTCCTCCTTACCATACGTTAGGGGGCGGATTGCTGTAGGTATTGCCCCACTAAATAGAGTGATCCGCAAAGAACCAGGGGTGCAATGCAAGAGGCCACGTTTTCACGAGAA
The DNA here is from genome assembly GCF_053493415.1 of Trichothermofontia sp. NCBI lineage: Bacteria > Bacillati > Cyanobacteriota > Cyanophyceae > Leptolyngbyales > Trichocoleusaceae > Trichothermofontia > Trichothermofontia sp. Next base: position 4,992 of record NZ_JBRCAD010000059.1, read on the forward strand.
TTTTCCGCCAAAAACCGTCGCCGAGCTTCACCTGCCCTTGTCAGGGCGGTGCCGAGATCGGGGCAGGTTTGGCAATCTTGCAGGTCGGGGCACAGGGAATGGGCCAGGGTCGCCAACGCTGGCGGGTCAGCGCTATTGTGGCCAGGGACCGGCATCAGATAGAGGGCATCGCCGGGTCGGAGCAGGGTCGCCAGGATTGAGTCATGCTCTTTGGTCGCCAGCATCCCCATCAGCCAGAAGTGGGGGTGGGGAGCCGACGTTGACCCTGGCCGGCGATCGAGATAGGTCCGGAGCACAGCCGCTGCCGCCGGGTTATGGGCACCATCCAGGAGCAAGGGGTGTCCCTGCCAAGTCGTCCACTGGATGCGTCCCGGCCACCGGGCTTGGGCCATTCCCGTTTGGATGGCTGCCTCACTGATTTGCCAACCCTGCTGCTGAAGTTGCTGGATCGTCGCGATCGCGATCGCCGAGTTAATTAACTGAAACTCCCCCGCCAACGCTAACGGATAGGTCACCCCATAGGCTCGTGCCCAAGGCGGCTCTCCGACCCCACCGGGATCGCCTAGCGTCTCCCTAGGTGCATTGCTCCCCTCTCCCTGAACCTTTTCTGCTTGAGTCTCTCGACCTTGTTGGGGCGCTGCGATTGCCTCAGCCGCCGTCACCCACGTCGCGGGACACCCCAACGCCGCCACCCTAGCCCGCACCACCCTAGCGGCCTCATCGGGAAGGGGACCCATCACCGCCGGACAACCCGCCTTCAGAATCCCCGCCTTTTCCCGCGCAATATCGGCCAGCGTTGGCCCCAATACCTGCCAATGTTCTCGGCTGAGGGATGTAATCACACTCACCAAGGGGCGATCGCAGACATTGGTGGCATCCAACCGCCCCCCCAAGCCCACCTCAATGACGGCAATCTCCACCTGCTGCTGGGCAAAATACATCCAGGCCGCAACGGTTAGGACTTCAAACAGGGTGGGCAACGTTGCCGCCACTGCCGGATTCTCGCTGCGGGCGAGTTGGGGACGCAACCGAGTGATGATCTCATTCAGAATGGCCAGGAAATCCGATTGGGCGATCGGGGCTTCATTCAAGCAGATCCGTTCTGTCCAACTAACCAAGTGAGGGGAGGTATAGCGTCCAGTCCGATAGCCCGCTGCCGTCAGGATCGATGACAGGTAGGCACACACCGAGCCTTTGCCATTGGTCCCGGCGACATGGACGATCGGGATGCGGTGATGGGGATTGCCACACTGGGCCAATAGCCGCTCAACCCGTTCAAGGTCCAGGCGTATCCCAAAGCGCTGGAAGGGGCTGAGTAGGGCAGTGATCGGCCCGTCGGGAGCGGGCGAATCCGTCGATGCCGTTGGGTGAAAGGCCACGGGGTTAGGTTCAAGATGGCTACAGACAACTCCATTATTCTGCCCGATCGCCCCCCCCGATGCGTCAGAGGTGAGGGTACCAACTAACAATGCCAGGAGCGAGACTTGAACTCGCGACACGAGGATTTTCAGTCCTCTGCTCTACCAACTGAGCTATCCCGGCGAGGGAACTTAAGATAATTGACACCTAAGCAACTTAAGTACAGTAAACATAAGGTTTTTCAACGTTGGTAGCAACGACTTTAGTCTAGGCTACAGCCCACACTACGAACGCTATAACGTTGATAGTCACGACTTTAGTCGTTCTAGGCTAAAGCCCATACTACGAACGCTACGTTCACTATGTACTGCACTAGCGTTGTTTTAGCGCTTTATTAACTTAGCAAGTCAAGGGGCAACTTGGCAAGCTAGATTTTGGCTAACCTTGGGCAACTCTGAACGGGGGGTGCCCTTAGGGCCTTACCTCTATCTTAACTGGCCCTTAACGAAATCCCTGCTGGCTAGGGGACCAGTGTTGTAAACGGTAACCGAGGGGGGTTGCGGCAGATGCCACCCGATCGCTGACGAGCAAATAGGCCGTTTCCTGGGGATTCAGGGCCACGATCGCGGTTAACCGTTGGTTGGGGGTTGCCGTGAACTCGCTATAGATCAGATGACCCGCATGGGACAGAATGATCGTGCGACGCGGCTGGGTTTGGGGGGCTTGGGGTTGGGTTTGGGTGGCTAGGGCTTTCAGGGTGGCCAATTCCTCAGCTCCCAGGCTAAAGACCATATCGGTTTTGTCGCGATCGGTGAGGGGCACCTGCTGCACCGACCAATGGCCCAGCCAGGGTAACCAGTTGGCTAGCTTGGGGGTAACGCCGTCGGGGATCTGGCCCGCCCGTTGGAGATCGCGCCAGAGGGCCGTAAAGATTTGTTCACTCTGGGCGGCATCCCGTTGATGCAAAGTGGCCAAGCTAAGGGTGGGCGGCTGTAGGAGCAGACGAGCTGCTGTGCCGCTGAGGGCCAGGGGCGGGGAGGTATCTGCCTCCCCAGCGGGCAAGGCAGGCCCCAGGGCCAACAGTTCCAGGACGCCTTGCTGGAAGCGGACGGCTTTCACCTGACTGAGGGTTACCTCCTGTTGCTCATGGGTCTGCCAGGTCACTAGTTGGACATGATCATCGGTGTTGAGGCCCAGTAAGCGCCACAGTTGTTGGGTGGCGGTGGTGGGCGACAGGGTGAGGTCGGGGAAGGGAGGGTGCTGCCACTGTTGGCCATCGTGAAAGCCCAGAACCTGGATGCGATACCATTGCTGATCCGCTGGGCTATCTAAGTGGGGGACGGTATCCGGTCGGAGCCAGTCAGTGGGGTTGGGAGCCGCGATCGCCGTGACGGAGCCGATCATCTGGCCGAAATGGCTGGGGAGCGCTTGCTCAGCTTCGGCGGCCTGGAGTAAATCCAGACGCTGCCGGATACTGGCCTCACGGGTGGCGTCCATGGGTCGTTGCTGTTGTACCCAGGCGATCGCACCTTCGTAGCCGCGCTGGGCCTGGATAAATAACGCACCCCAGGTTTGGAGCGCCACTTGATCGGGGGTAATGGCTAGGGCCGTTTCCAGCCGCCGCCATAGCCGCCCTGAATCAGTTTGGAGTAGGTTAGCGATCTCCAGTCGTTTCGCGGCACTTTGGTCAAAGATAGCCAGCGCCGCCTGCCAACGGCCATCCAATAAGTTCGCGAGGACCTGCTCGCTGGCACTCACCCAGGTTTGCTCGGCCTGGAGGGCCGTAATCCGGGCCTGGAGCTTGATCACATCCATCTGGGCCTGGGCCAAGTCTGACCAGGGAGTTCCCCTTGTCCTGATGGTTTCTAGTTGTTGCAGCGCGGGCGACCACAGCCCCACTTGCGCCAGTTTGAGCGCCTGCTGATAGGCAGCATCATTCAGGGCCGGGGGAACGAGGGGAATGGGGGTGAGGTCCCAGGGACTTAGCAGGAAGTTGCGGGGGGATAGTTGGTAGACCACCAGTTTCGGTTCCAGATCAAGGGTTTGGTTGACCACTAACTCCGGGTATCCTCCCCCCGTCACCGCTTGCCAAGTTGGGGATTGGTTGGCAGGACTAACCCACGGGGCCAGTAAACTGAGGTGTAACTGTTCCGGGTTATAGAACAGGACTTGTCCATAGAGGATGGTCTGAGCGTTCTGCACCCGTTGGCCACTCAGGCTAAACCAAAGGCCGGGTAGCGTCGTGCCTTCAAAACGACGCAGATCCATAAGCGGTAAGGGCTGGTTCGAGCCAGGGGGGGCCGCATCCGGGGCACTGGTGGGGGGAAGCAGGGCGGCCAACACAAAGGATTCGGCAGGCCCCGCCACCATCAGTTGTTGAACGCGGCGGTATTCGGGTTGGTCGGTCGCCGCTAGCGGGGCTTCAGTCCCAGACTGGTACACACGCAGTTCGACCAGGGCATCGCAGGTGGAGCGGATCGTTGCTAGGCTTTTGGGACAAGGTGTGGGTGAAGAGATGGGCAGTAACCAGGCGGTCACGGCGGTGGGGTTAGTGGCAGACGGTTGGGTACTGAGGGGGATAAGGTCACCCGGTATTAACCCAACCTGACGGATTTCCGTCCGGATGTCGGCGAGCGTCTGGGGGGGATGTGGCTGGTCAATGGGGATGCGGGTCCACTCTGGTAACCAACGATTGAGCCAGGTGGCCTGATTGGGATTGAGCATGAGGCGCGTCCCTAGCCAGAGGCCCCCACCGATGAGGCCGATCGCCGCCGTCAGACTGACGATCGTCAAGCCCAGTTTGAGGCTGTTGCCGAGGTGCGATTCCCGGCGAGGCCGTTGTCTGAAGTGTCGATACTTGCTCGGTCGCGCGTTGGGGTGCCGCGGTCCCCCTGTGGGGATGCTGCGCGATCGCGGGGGGCGGGTTTGGGGCGGTTGGCCACCGGAACCACGATAGGCGGGGGCTGGCGTTGCGGCTGGCGGGGATTGAAGTTTGCGACGGATTGCCCCCACTTCCAGGGTTGGTAGCAACGGATCGGCAATGGGCAGGGGATCGTTGGGGTTATCCCCAACGAGGTCATCGCTGACTACCTCGGAGATCGGCTCCTCATCCTGCTCGTTCATCCCGGCCCACATCCCAACCTGTCGCTAGCGCTTGCCTTTCACTTTAGCCCGTTTGTCCGGAAAATGGATATGCCCCGTCCAGTCCCTCCTTGGCTAGCCCTTGCCGTCCGTTTTTATTCGCGGGGAAAGTTGCTAGAGTAAACCCAGTTCTTGTTGTTCTCTCACCCCTTGCTAGCTGCCTGCCCCTGCCCCTATGCAACCGACTGATCCGAACAGATTTACTGATAAAGCCTGGGAAGCGATCGTCCAATCCCAGGATGTCGCCCGTCATTATCGCCAGCGGCAGTTAGAGGTTGAACATCTAATCCTCGCGTTGCTGGATCAGGAAGACGGCCTAGCGGACAAAATTTTAGTCAAGGCGGAGCAGGACCCCACCAAATGGCAACAACAATTGGAAGCTTTTGCTCAGCGCCAACCTAAGGTCATGGGGGAAACAACGGAACTGTATTTGGGGCGGGGATTAGATGTCTTGCTCGATCGCGCGGAACTGGCCCGCAAGGCCCTCCAGGATGAATATATTTCCGTTGAACACTTGCTGCTGGCCTTGGGGGAAGACGATCGCATTGGTCGCCGTCTCTTCAAAACCTTTAACCTGGAGCAGAAACCCCTAGAGTTGGCGATTCGGGGTCTACGGGGCAGCCAAAAGGTCACCGACCAAAGTCCCGAAAACCGCTACGCGGCTCTGGAAAAATACGGACGGGATCTCACGGAATTGGCACGGGCCGGGAAACTCGACCCGGTGATTGGTCGTGACGAGGAAATCCGGCGGGTGGTGCAGGTCCTCTCCCGGCGCACTAAGAATAATCCCGTGTTAATTGGGGAACCCGGGGTTGGGAAAACCGCGATCGCCGAAGGGCTGGCCCAACGGATTGTCAACGGCGACGTGCCCGAATCCCTCAAGGGGCGGTTGCTCATCTCCCTGGATATGGGGTCCCTGATTGCCGGAGCCAAGTACCGGGGGGAATTCGAGGATCGGCTGCGGGCGGTGCTGCACGAGGTTACCCACTCGGACGGTCAAATCGTTCTATTTATCGATGAACTGCATACCGTGGTGGGGGCTGGGGCCGCCCAGGGGACAATGGATGCGGGCAACCTGCTCAAACCCATTCTGGCGCGGGGAGAATTGCGCTGTATTGGGGCCAGCACCCTGGATGAATACCGCAAGCACATTGAAAAGGATGCGGCCCTCGAACGGCGGTTTCAACAGGTCCTGGTGAGTCAACCCAGCGTTGAAGACACGATCTCGATCCTGCGAGGCCTCAAGGATCGCTACGAAGTTCACCACGGCGTTAAGATTACCGACTCGGCGCTGGTGAGTGCGGCGACATTATCCAATCGCTACATTTCCGATCGCTTCCTGCCCGACAAAGCCATTGATCTCGTCGATGAGGCCGCCGCCAAACTGAAGATGGAGATCACCTCCAAGCCAACGGAATTGGAAACCCTCGATCGTCGCCTGATGCAATTGGAAATGGAAAAGCGATCGCTCGAAGGAGAGCAGGCGGGGGTAGCCCGGACTTTTGGGACTTCCCAGGATCGACTGGAAAAAATTGATTTAGAGATCACCGAACTACAAGTCCGTCAACAGGAACTGACTGCCCAATGGGAAGGTGAAAAACACCTGTTGGAGGAGATCAATCAACTGAAAAAACAAGAGGATCAGCTAAAAGTTCAAATTGAGCAAGCCGAGCGGGATTATGACCTCAATAAAGCGGCCCAGTTGAAATACGGTCAACTGGAAAATATTCAGCGCGATCGCGAAGCCAAGGAGAGCCAATTACAGGACTTGCAAACCCAGGGAACGAGCCTGCTGCGGGAACAGGTAACCGAAGCGGATATTGCCGAAATTGTCGAAAAGTGGACCGGCATTCCCGTCAGTCGCCTCCTGCAATCCGAACGCCAAAAACTCCTGCAACTAGAGACCTACCTCCACCAGCGCGTGGTTGGGCAAGCGGAAGCGGTTGCCGCCGTCGCGGCGGCGATTCGACGGGCACGCTCGGGGATGAAAGATCCCGGTCGTCCGATCGGTTCCTTCCTGTTTATGGGACCCACGGGTGTGGGTAAAACCGAACTGGCGCGGGCATTGGCCCAAGCCCTATTTGATACTGAGGACTCCCTGGTGCGGATCGACATGTCCGAGTACATGGAAAAACACGCAATCTCCCGCCTGATCGGTGCCCCACCCGGCTATGTCGGCTACGACGAAGGGGGCCAACTCTCGGAGGCGATCCGTCGCCATCCCTACGCCGTAGTGCTATTGGATGAAGTGGAAAAAGCCCACCCGGACGTGTTTAATATCTTGCTGCAAGTCCTGGATGATGGCCGGATTACCGATTCCCAAGGGCGGACGATCGACTTCCGCAATACCGTCATTGTGATGACCAGCAATATCGGCTCCCAATACGTCCTCGATATGGTGGATGTGCCCAACCAACTCCAGGCTGCCCTAGACAACGAAGGCTTGACCCTGGCCGGGGTATCGGGGGAAGTCGCCTTTGACTGGTTGGCTCGGATTGTGGAAAAACGCATGGCCCACCGTTTCCGTGACCAAATCCTGCGCACAACCCAACTGGCATCGCTAACCGGGGAAGCCCTACTGGCAGAGTTCCTGACCTATCTGCAACACCGGGTGACTGAGGCCCTGCGCAGCCACTTCCGCCCCGAATTTCTCAATCGGGTGGACGACATCATCCACTTCCACACCTTGTCCAAGGCGGAACTGCGCCAGATTGTGAATATTCAGGTCCGCCGCATTGAGCGATTGTTGACCGATCAAAAAATTAGCCTGGAACTGACGGATGCAGCCCTCACCTATATTGCGGATGTGGGCTACGATCCGATCTATGGTGCCCGTCCGTTGAAACGTGCCCTACAACGGGAATTGGAAAATGTTCTGGCCATGAAACTTCTGGAAAATACCTTTACCGAAGGCGATACGATCGTGGTGGATGCCCCCGATGAGCATGGTCTTCAGTTTGCCCACAAGGACAGGCAGCCCCTAGCCGTGGCTATCCCGTAGGGGTGCGGATACTGATCGTGATTCTACAGAGACCCCAGCGGAATTTTCCATAGAAATACGGATTTGTCCCTTGCTAAACTGAATCCATAGTGAGACAATAAGAAAACTGTTACCTGTTGCCGTGCTTTTCTCCAGCAAAACGCGTGGTGAGAGTGGATATCCCCTTGGCTAGCCGGATCGCCAACCGTTGTATACCAAAGCCAGGGTTTTGGGTCAGGCTGCTGAGTGAACTGGTGAACTCTATGGGGTGGAAGGCATTCCTGTGAAAGAGCGTGACGGTATCCATCCAGAACTCACCCTGCAACGACAGATTGAGCGGGAACGGTTGATTGTGGCGCTCGCCCGTCGCCTACGCCAGGATTTAGACCTAGATACCATCTTGAGTACAACTGTAACGGAGGTCCGGCAGTTTTTACGTTGTGATCGCGTTGTTCTCTACCAATTTGAACCCAACTGGAGCGGTCGGGTGGTGGTGGAATCGGTGGATTCCCGTTGGCTGTCCCTGTTGCATCAACTGATTCATGATCCCTGCTTTGGCGCAACCCAAGCCCAAGCCTATCGACATGGCCGGGTCTCTGTAATTGAAAATGTGCAATCGGGCGCGATCAAGCCCTGTCATGTTGACCTGCTGACCCAATTTCAGGTCAAGGCCAATCTCGTGGTACCCATTTTACAGGGGCAAATCCTCTGGGGTCTCTTAATTGCCCACCAGTGTGATGCGCCGAGGGTGTGGGAATCCCTAGAGGTCGATCTGTTAAAACAACTGGCTGAACAGGTGGGAGTGGCGATCAAACATGCCGAACTGTTTCAGAAGGTTAACCATCTTGCGGCCAGTCTAGAACAACAGGTCCAGGAACGCACCACCCAGTTGCAAACCGCGCTTAATTTTCAGCAGACCCTGCATCGGATTACAGCTAAAATTCGCGAAAGCTTAGATGAGGATCGGATCCTTCAAACCGTGGTGCAAGAGTTGGGCCAAGTGCTGGAAGTAGACTGTTGTGATGTGGCCATGTTCGATGCCGATCAAACAGCACTCACGATTTGTTATGAGTATGCGCCGGATTTTCCCTCTGCCCATCATCGCACGACTAAAACGACCGATCTAGGGGATATGTATCGGCAGTTAATACAAGGCCAAATTCTCCAATTTTGCACCCTAGAATTAGATGTAGATGGCAAACGGCCTGTCCCAACTCATACGGTTGTCTTAGCGTGCCCGATCGCTGATGAGACGAAAGTCCTGGGTGACCTGTGGCTATACCAGCAAGATACGGAAGGGTTTTCGGAAGCGGGGGTACAATTGGTACGCCAGGTAGCTAACCAGTGTGCGATCGCCCTGCGCCAATCCCGACTGCACCAGTCAGCCCAAGCCCAGGTTTATGAATTAGAACGCCTCGATCGCCTCAAGGATGATTTCCTCAGTCGCGTTTCCCATGAATTACGATCGCCGATTGCCAATATCAAAATGTCAGCCGAGGTCCTGGAGATGTTCATGGCCAGTGGCTCCTTAACCCCCGATAAGGCCGGACGCTATATCAAAATCCTCAACGATGAATGTGAACGGGAGATGAGTCTGATTAACGACCTCCTGGATTTAACCCGCCTAGAGGCTGGCAATCGGCAACCTTCACTCAGCCGCATCCGCTTACAAGACTGGGTGCCCCACGTGGTAGAACCTTTTCATCTGCGCACCCAACAGAATCAACAAATTCTCCAGTTAAATTTAAACCCAAACTTACCAGAGATTGTGTCTGACCTTTCTGGTCTTGGTCGAATTCTGACGGAGTTACTGAATAATGCCTGCAAATATACCCCGATTGCGGGGACAATTACCGTCTCTGTCTGGGAAGAGCAAGCCACGATATACCTGAGCGTCTGTAACACGGGGACCGAAATTCCCCCGGAAGAATTGCCCCGTATTTTTGATAAGTTTTATCGCGTCCCGAGTAGCGATCGTTGGCAACATGGGGGGACTGGTTTAGGGTTAACCCTCGTTAAAGGCTTAGTCGAGCATCTCGGCGGTAGCATTCGGGTCGAGAGTGGGGAGCAAACCACAACTTTTACCTTAACCCTCCCCCTGGCACTGACCTAAGCGCTAATCTTTGGGGTATGGGGGGTGTCCCGAACGGTGAGGTCACCCCCAGCCGCCCCTGTTCACCCCCTAGCCACTACCCATGTCGATTCCCCCGCCCACCCTGCTCGCCCTTGACTTTGATGGGGTTCTCTGTGATGGCCGCCGCGAATATTTCCAGTCGGCTTGGCGGGCCTATGGTCAAATTTGGGCGGACGCGGCTCCCCTGCCCCCCCCTCACCTCGAACAGCCGTTTTACCGCTTGCGTCCGGTCGTGGAAACTGGCTGGGAAATGCCCCTGCTCCTGCGGGCGATGCATCTGGACTATGCCGAAGCCCAACTCCTCCAAGATTGGACCACGATCGCGCCCCAATTACTGGCCCGCGAAGGTCTCACCCAATCCGAACTGCAAACGGCCCTCGATAGCCAACGGGATCAGTGGATTCAGACCGATCTCACGGGCTGGCTACAACTTCATGACTTTTATCCCGGCACAATCGCTCGCCTCCAGGCCGCGATCGCCGAGGCGGTGCCGGTCGTGATTATTACCACGAAGGAAAGCCGCTTTGTGAAGCAGCTTCTCCAGCAGGCGGGGATATCCCCACCCCTACCCCAGATTTTTGGCCGAGAGCAGCAACGGCCCAAGCGGGAGATCCTGCGATCGTTGCAATCCGGAGACCCCCGTGTATCCAGCCATCCCCCCAGCCCCTCAATTTGGTTTGTCGAAGATCGCCTCAAAACCCTACAAAATGTCCAGCAACACCCTGACCTTGCCAAGGTTGCCCTGTTTCTGGCTGACTGGGGCTATAACACGGCGGCGGAACGCGCACAAGCCCAGCAAGATCATCGCATCTCCCCCCTTTCCCTAGAGCAGTTTGGTCAACCGTTTCCGGCCTGGTACCGGGATGCGCCATCATCAGCCCAATCCCCCTAAAACGGACAGGCGAACTCCCCCCGGCTATTGACCAGGCAACCTACAATAAATCAGCACCAAGACTGACGATTCGCAACGAGACCGATATACTGATCGCAATCGCCTGGGCTGTCTGCCGCCAGCGATCGTTCCCTCACGCACAGCGACCCGATCGTGGACCTACATCGCTTAATTCCATTTTTTGATCCCTCGGTGAAGGAGTGGGCGATCGAAGCCCGCATCCTCCGTTGGCTGACCTTTATGTGGCTAGGGTTAGGACTGGTAGTGCTGTACTCCGCCTCCTACCCGATCGCCGATGCGGATTTTGGCGATGGCTTGTACTACGTCAAGCGGCAACTGGTGTGGGTCGTCATTGGCCTCGTGGGCTTTAGCCTGATCGTCCATTCCCCCCTCCGCTACGTCCAGGGGATTGCCCATTGGTGCCTGTTCGGCTTGATGGGACTGCTCTTTATGACCCTCCTACCGGGACTGGGCACGACGATCAATGGGGCCACCCGCTGGTTGGTGATTGGGGGCGTCCCGATTCAGCCCTCCGAACTCTTGAAGCCATTTTTAGTCTTGCAGGGAGCACGGATCTTCAGCCAGTGGGGACGCTTAAGTTGGGCGACCCGCCTCTTGTGGCTGGGGGTTTTTGCCTGTATTTTGCTGGGGATTTTGTTGCAGCCCAATTTAAGTACCACCGCCCTGTGTGGCATTACCCTATGGCTATTGGCCTTGGCGGCAGGATTACCCTATCTGCATTTAATGACAGCAGCCCTGGCGGGGGGGTGCTTGGGGGTCCTGAGTATTGCCACGCGGGAGTACCAACGGCGACGGGTCCTGTCGTTCCTGGACCCGTGGCAAGATCCCCGTGGAGACAGTTATCAATTGGTGCAAAGCTTGCTGGCGATCGGCTCTGGCGGGCCGTGGGGATCAGGCTTTGGCCTCTCCCAACAAAAGCTATTTTATTTGCCCATTCAGTATACCGACTTCATTTTTGCCGTTTTTGCCGAAGAGTTTGGGCTAATTGGGGGGGTGTTGCTGATTGTGTTCCTAGGAGCCTATGCCACCTTGGCCCTGCGGATTGCGATTAAGGCGCAACGGCCCTTACATCAACTCGTGGCGATGGGGGCCATGATTTTCCTCGTGGGGCAATCCCTGCTGAATATTGGGGTGGCAACGGGGGCGCTGCCCACCACGGGCCTGCCTTTCCCCCTGTTTAGCTATGGCGGCAATTCGATGATTGCGAGTTTATTGTTGGCGGGCCTCTTAATTCGGGTGGCGCGTGAAGGGAGTGAGGCGCAGGTCGTCTCCTTGGGGGAACATCGTCGCAAAACGGCAAGGCCCTCACTGGCAGCGGCCAACACGCCTGGGATGAGTACCGCCTTAGCCCACCGCAGTGCCCCCTCAGAACTGGTTACCCCCTCCCCCCGACTGACGGGATCGGAACGTCGTCGCCGTCGAACCCGATCGTTCACCTAAAACAGCCACCCCGCGCCTATGAGGACGAGATCGACGTGGGACGGATATCTTCGTTGAGCGACCACCGGTAGTCGATCGCCTGGTTGCTACGACGGCAAGACTCTTCCAACTGCTTTTGCTGGGCCATTGCCTTGCGGAGCGTGATGATCAATTCCTGCAACTGTGCCCGCTGCGGTGAACCCGGTTCGATCGCGATCGCCGTTTGCCGTTCTAGCAATTGCAACAGGAGTTCGTAATGAACATAGGATGGAAGGGGAATCGGTTGCATAGGGAAGAGAAGGGCTAAGGAAAGAAAGGAAATCAGGAATAACAGACGAGCGATCGTCGCACCTGGAGATGCAGCCGTGAGGGATGCAGCCGCCACGAAGGGATAACAATTCCCTAACTATCTTGCAGATCCCCAGTCGCCGATCCGGAGGGTACGGGCGACGCAGCCATCAGGGGCGCAATCAGTGCCTGCAAGGCTTGGCTGGGGTCAGGCTGGCGCATCAGCGACTCCCCAATCAGGACAGCCCCCGCACCCACTGCCGCCATCTGCGCTAAATCGGCTGGGGTATACAGCCCAGACTCGCTCACGCAGAGAATATTCCGAGCCTGCAATTCCGGGCCGTAGTGGCTTAAGAGATGGCCAGTGGTGTTGATATCGACCGAAAAATCCTGAAGGTTGCGATTGTTGATTCCCACCAACGCGAGACCGTCGAGGCCGAGTACTCGCACTAATTCGGCTTCAGTGTGAACCTCAACCAGGGCACTCATCCCTAACCCTTGGGCAATTTTGAGGAAGTATTGTAGATCTTGATCACTCAGGATCGCCGCAATGAGCAATACCGCATCCGCGCCAAATCGCCGTGCCAAATAAATTTGATAGGGATAAATCAGAAAGTCCTTACACAGGAGGGGCAGGTCTACCGCTGCCCGAATGCGTTCTAGGTATTGGAAACTTCCCTGGAAAAATTCCGTATCGGTCAGAACTGACAGACAACTGGCCCCCCCTTGGGCCAATTGCTGGGCTAAGGTAACGGGTTCAAAATCAGCCCGAATAATTCCCTGGCTAGGGGATGCCTTTTTCACTTCGCTAATAATGGCTGGCCGTTGCGGGGCCGCCCGCAGGGCCGCGACAAAGTCCCGGGGGGGCGGACTGGTCACCACTTGACGGCGCAGATCTGCCAGGGGCAGTTGTTCGCGCCACTGGTCAACTTCACGTTCCTTATGCCAGACGATCTTCTCAAGAATATGCTGGGGTTCCGCATCGGGCACCCTAACGTGGTAGGACAGATGCTGAACCGTCACGGGCGGATTAGGAGGACGACGACGCACTTGCATAGGCAACCAGTTCACTGGTGAAGGGGGTGGAATCCCGCATCCCCACCCACAGACCAGCCGGTCTAGTAGCGGGTAACGTAGGTTACTTACTAGGCTAACTTAGCTTGCTGGGCTAGCCCTTGGCAAGCACGGAGGGGATAAAACGCCAGTGGACCGGGTGGGAACGGCAAGGCAATCGCGATCGCCTGCTCCCGCTAGGGGGCGTAGCACCGGGGTAACGGTTATCCCCGCGATCGCCTGCTCCCGCTAGGGGCGAGACGCATCGGCCTGGCTTGCCTGATTGAGATTTAATTCAGGTAGAATTATCTGTTGATTTCCCTGCGGAGCACCTAGTACAGTCAGCATAAAGGTTCGCAACGTGGGTAGTAACGACTTGAGGCGTTGCAGGCTAAAGCCTGAGCGACAAGCGTTGCATACCTCACGTCCATACTCGGTGAGGTACAGGCCAGGGGCTTAAGCCCCTGGTTCGCAAGGCTTGATAGTACTTCAACAGTCCTTCATTAGAGAGGCAACGGCTGTAATTAATTATGTGCTGCACTTATGCGCTGCACTAGTGATTGATAATTACCTAGTTATTGTAATTTTCAGCCAATTAAAAATCGATTATTCCTGGACGAAATTAAATCAATCCTGACCACGGTAATTAGGGAGCATAGTCGTAATGTTACAAACCTATCTTTATGCGATCGCGGCTGACGAGCCATCCAGAGCTAGGGTCTTTGAGTTGCCAGGTGCCCGTCCCCACTACACCCCCGATCGCCCTGGGCAGGTTGAGCATATTTTTTTAGACCTGGTGCTGGATATCCCCAACCAGTCCTTGCAGGGGACCTGCCAGATTCGCTTAAAGCCAGTACGGGATGGGATTCAGCACCTAACCTTGAATGCTGTAGCCCTAGCCATTCAATCCGTCAGCGTGACAACGGCGACCCAACCCCAACCCCAGATCTGTGCCTTTGATACCGACGGGGAAACCCTCACGATTACCCTACCCCAACCCACAAGGGAGGGCCAAACCCTGACGCTGGCGATTGTCTATGGGGTCGAAAAGCCGCGCCGGGGGCTGTACTTTATCCAACCCACACCCAGCTATCCCCATAAACCCGTCCAGGTATGGACCCAGGGGGAAGATGAGGACTCCCGCTACTGGTTCCCCTGTTTCGACTATCCCGGCCAATTGGCCACCTCCGAAATTCGCGTCCAGGTGCCCCATCCCTTCCAAGCCATTTCCAATGGGGAGCTGATCAACACTGAGAGCAGCGGTGATGCCAAAATTTACCACTGGCGGCAAAACGAGGTTCATCCCAGTTATTTAATCGCCCTAGCGGTGGGGGATTTTGCCACGATTCAGGAGGAATGGCAGGGGAAACCCGTGACCTATGTAGTCGCCAAGGGGCGTGAGGCAGATGCCCGTCGCACAATGGGGAAAACGCCCCAGATGCTCACCTTTTTTAGCGAGTTTTTCGGCTATCCCTACCCGTTTCCCAAATATGCCCAGGTTTGTGTCGAAGACTTTATCTTCGGTGGGATGGAGAATACCTCGACGACGCTGCTGACCGATCGCTGTTTATTAGATGAACGGGCGGCGATCGATAACCGGAGTTCGGAAACCCTGGTCGCCCATGAATTAGTCCACCAATGGTTTGGTGATTTGTTGGTGATTAAGCACTGGTCCCATGCTTGGATTAAGGAGGGGATGGCCTCCTATTCGGAGGTGCTGTGGACGGAGCAGGAATATGGGAGCGATGCTGCGGCTTACTATCTGCTGGGGGAGGTGCGCAGTTATCTGAGTGAGGATCAATCCCGCTATCGGCGACCGATTGTCACCCACGTCTATCGTGAACCGATCGAACTCTACGATCGCCATCTCTACGAGAAGGGGGCCTGTGTTTACCACATGATCCGGGGTGAATTGGGCGACGCCCTCTTTAAGCAAGTCATCCAAACCTTTGTGCGGGATCATGCCCACCAGACGGTGGAAACGGTGGACCTGCTGCGGGCGATCGACAAGGCGACCGGTCGTAATTTGCTGTTCTTATTTGATCAGTATGTGTACCGGGGGGGACATCCGGACTATAAGGTGGCCTACAGTTGGGATGGCGACAGCAACCTGGCCAAGCTGACGATTACCCAAACCCAGGCCAATCCCAAGGCCAATGGCATGGATCAGGGGTTATTTGATCTGAAATTGCCGATCGCTTTTGGGTACGTGGAAACCAGCGCCTCCCCCGCCGAGAAAAAGCCGAAAAAAACCAGCAAAGCGGCCAGCAAGGCCAAGGTTGTAGCCCCAACGGTGACGCTCACAACCTTTACAATTCGGGTGCATGAAGCCGAACAAAGCTTCTACATTCCCCTGGCAGCCAAACCCCAATTTATTAGCGTTGATCCGGGCAATTTCCACCTGAAAACCCTGACGCTGGAGTATCCGGTCCCCGAACTCAAAGCCCAACTCCAGTTTGACCCCGATCCCATTTCCCGCATTGATGCGGCGATCGCCCTCGGCAAGAAGGGGGGCCTAGAAGCCGTCAATGCCCTAGTCATGGCCCTGCAACAAGACCCCTTTTGGGGGGTGCGGATCGAGGTGGCGGGTCAGTTGGGCAAGCTGAAACTAAACCAGAGCTTTGACGGACTCGTCACGGGTTTGGCCGATCCGGAGGCGCGGGTGCGACGGGCGGTGGTCGAGGCCCTAGCGGAGTACAAAACATTGGCCAGTTATCAAGCCTTGCTTCCCCTCGTAGAAAAGGGAGACCCCAGCTATTACGTGGAAGCAGCAGCCTGTCGGGCGATCGCCAGCATTGTGGCGGTGCAGATCAACGATGTGCCCAAGGAAGCGGCGGTGATCACCCTACTGAAACGGGTGCTGAAGGATCGGGCCGGTTGGAATGAGGTGGTGCGATCGGGGGCGATCGGCGGCCTCAGCCAGTTGAAAACCTCAGAAGCCGCCTTGAACCTGGTTTTGACCTATACGGAGTTGGGGGTGCCCCAACCCTTGCGGCTAGCCGCAATTCGTGCCCTCGGTCCCATTTCCACGGGGCAAACCAGTGCCCAGGTCGATCGCATTCTGACCCGCTTGGAGGGGTTGGCCCATGAGGACTTTTTCCTCACCCAGGTGGCGGTGGTCACGGCCTTGAGCGCAATGGAAACCCCGAAGGCGATCGCATTGCTCCAGGGGTTAAGCGAACAGACGGCAGATGGGCGGGTGCGCCGGATTGCGGAGGAAGCGATTCCCAAGGTACAGAAACAAGTGGGAGCCGATCGTACCCTTCAGCAAATTCGCCAGGACCTCGACCAAATGAAGCAGGAGAACCAGGATCTCAAGAGTCGCCTTGCCCAGTTGGAAGCCCAGAAAAAGGGTAAGGGGGCTACCGACGCAACCACAGCCAAGCCAAAGTCAGGCATGAAAAAAAGCAAGGTGGCCAGATAGCCACGGGTTGACAGCACTTCCATACCCGGTAAGGTACAGACAAGGGGCCTAAGCCCCTTGTTCGCAAGGCTTGACCGTACTTCATTAGCGCGAGAACGGCTGTAGAGCGATTGATATTCAGTAGTTACCTTGACAACAGTGCAGTCTTTGACACCTGATTGCATTTATAATGCCTTTAACTTGTTGCTATGGGAGCCATCGACTTCTTTGCCCCCTGGAGACTTTACAGGAATCGTTAATACTTTAATTGTCCTACTCCTGGTGGCAACGGCTGTCGCTTTAGTTACACGATGGTTACGCATCCCCTATGTCGTCGGTCTCGTCTTAGCAGGATTGGCTATTCCAAAGGAAACATTACCGGCATCCGTGGGACTTAATCCCGATGTTGTATTGAACCTATTCCTACCAATTTTAATTTTTGAAGCCGCAATTAATACGGATGTTAGTCGCTTACGCAGTACGATAAAACCGATTACTTTGTTAGCCGGACCCGGCGTGATTCTATCGTCGGCTCTTACGGCAGTTCTGCTTAAATTTGGATTAGGTCTAGCATGGATTACGGCCTGTGCTATTGGCGTTATCCTGACAATTACTGATACGGTTTCTGTCATTGCTGCCTTTAGAGTAGTTCCAGTACCCAGTCGTTTGGCTACCATTGTTGAAGGCGAGAGTCTCTTTAATGATGGGGTTGCGATGGTGTTGCTAAGCATTATTACAACGATTCATCTTCAGGGAGCATTCACTGTTAGCGAAGGGGTACTCCAGATTTTTATCGCTTTTATCGGTGGCGGCGTTCTAGGGCTAGGATTAGGCTATTTATGCGTTGGACTGTTTCGCCAACTAGATGATGCCCTGAGTAACATTCTACTGACCGTGGCCGTCTCCCTTGGGACTTTCCAAGTGGGGCAGATATTAGGGGTTTCCAGCGCGATCGCCGTGCTCATTGCCGGACTGGTCATCGGCCACCTGGCCTTTCGCCAAACCTCTGGTTCCATTAAGATTACTCTGCTGAGCTTCTGGGAGTATGCTGGATTTGGGGTGAATACCTTTATCTTTTTATTAGTAGGTATTGAAGTTGATCCACGTGTGATCGTGGCGACTATTCCCGCTGTTCTCCTGACAATTGGAGCCTATCAATTTGGGCGTATTTTATCAATTTATCCCCTACTGTCTTTGCTCCACTTTTTCGATCGTCCCTTACCCCTACGATGGCAACACGTCTTAATTATCGGCAATGTCAAAGGCTCCTTGTCAATGGCTTTGGCGTTGAGTTTGCCCTTAACCTTACCGGGACGACTGCAAGTGATTACCTTAGTGTTTAGCACGGTTCTGGTCTCGTTCATTGCCCAGGGACTCAGCTTGCCTTGGTTTGTGAAACGCTTGCAGTTATCCCGAACTTCCTCTATGCGTGAACAACTGGAAGTTTTACAGCTTAATCTGATCGCTGCTAAAGCGGCCCAAGCAGAGCTAAAAGTTCTGCTCGAATCAGGTAGCTTACCCAAGTTTATCTATGAAGAGATTTTTGCCTCCTATCAGGCTCGTATTGCTGCTTCTGAGATGGAATTGCGTAATCTCTATAATCAACGGATTACATCAAAGTCTGATGGATTTACAGAGAAAGGATATTTAGATACCTTTTATCGTCGCCTTTATTTGGCTGAAAAAAAGTTCAATCAATGATGCAGTCTTAAAAGGATTATTATCAGATGATGTTGCAAAAGCCTACATCCAGGAACTTAATGAAAAACTTTTAGCTCTTAAGGATGATTAAGGGATACATAAGCCCATAAAATGAATCAACTGCCGAACAAGATCAGGCTTGGTCACCGCTAGGATGGTGGACCCCCCCTCTAGAACCGTATTGCCGTTGGGAATACTCAGGGATTCGCGGGGATGAGCCTGATAGCCAATAATGAGGGTTCCCATAGGGAATCCGCTATCTTGGGCAATCTCTGCAAGATTACGTCCAACGATTGAACAAGCTTGTGGAATCGAAAGTTTCAAAACCTCAATTTGCCCCTGTTCAAAATGCATCATCGCATCGACTTCGGGATATTCGATGGCATTAACAATTCGATTGATTGCTAGCTCAATTGTACTTATAATATGCGTTGCCCCAGCTAATCGATAGGGATCAGCAAAGTCACGATCGCTCATCCGCACGATGATCTGGGGAACCCCATAGTGTTTACAGAGGGTTACTAGCGCAAGATTCAGGGCATCTTCTTGCAACGTTGCAATCACCGCGTGGGCTTTCGAAATTCCTGCTTCTAACAAGACCGTTGTGTTAACTGCGCTTCCCTCAAATGCCATAACCCCGATTTTCTCACGGGCATACTGACAGGCTAACGGGTTGGTATCCACAACGGCGATCGTATGCCCCATCTGAAGCAGAGTCTTGGCTAAGTCTGCCCCCATCCGGCCCACACCACCCATTAAAATGTACATGCTAGCTCCTCAATAAGTAACGATCGTACAGTCCAAGGTGAAAGCCGCATACCTGTGGTTCCTTGCCACCCTAAGACTGAACCCAGTACGCCTACGCCTGACTGCCAGCTTTGTGGACATTTACCTCCAACTGAATGCCTAGGAGCATCAACAGTTCTAGGTGAAGCTGGATGATCTCGAACCAACGCCACGCCGACCACGCCGACCACGCCGATCGCGATCCTCGAAAGCGCTAGGCATGGTAAGATGATCAATCTGGTCAAAAAATGTGTCAAGCTGCGAGCGATCGCCCGCTGAACGCTATCCACACCGTTTCCTAAATTTAAATTCAATTCAAAGAATCCAACGACCTATGGCTCTGGTACAACACCAAAAACAGCAAATCATCTCCGACTACCAAGTCCACGGGACCGACACGGGATCGGCTGATGTGCAAGTCGCCCTGCTGACGGAGCGGATCAATCGCCTCAGCCAACACCTGCAAGCCAACAAGAAGGATCACACCTCGCGACGGGGCTTGCTGAAAATGATTGGCCGTCGTAAGCAATTGCTGGCCTATATTCTGCGCCACGATGAACAACACTATCGTGGGCTGATTGAACGATTGGGCATCCGGGGTTAATGGCTCCTGTTAACCCACAGGCTTATTTACAGAAAAGGGGGTTGGATGGCTTCAGAATCGCCACGGGAGCGCTTGCCGTTTGAACCAAAGCGCAGTCGCAAGAGGACGACCAAAGGGGCTGCACCGGCCCAACCCAATCCTTCCCCAACCCCCAAGCGGGCATCGAGTCCGTCCGAGCGATCGCCCCAGACGCCACCGAAGGCCACAACGCCTGCCAAATCAACGGTTATGGACACCCCCCCGGCTGGTGATCGGGATCGTCCAGCGGCAAGGGGTCGCGACACTGGCCCCACCCCTCGCATTCCCGATGCCGTCAGCAATCGCATGATCCGGCGCATGGTCATTTTTTGCGGGATTCCCAGCAGCTTAGGCATTGCCACCTTTATTGGCAGTTATCTCGTGGTTAGTCACGAATGGTTTCCCCTCCCCAACGTAGCCGTGGTCATTGCCAGCATGGGTTGCTTTGGCTTGGGGGTTTTGGGCCTGAGTTACGGGGTGCTGTCCGCCTCTTGGGATGAGGCTGTCGTCGGCAGTTGGCTGGGCTGGGAGGAGTTCACCACCAACGCAGGGCGGATGGTTTCAGCCTGGCGATCGGCCCGTGCCTCTAAGGATTAGGCTCAGGAATTGATTCCCCACACGTCATTCCTCAAGCTACAGGATTGGCTGAGTTAGAGATTAAAGCAGGCAAGGTAAACTGAGCCTAGGGTCGATTAGACCCCCTTGAATCAAATTGTGAACATGGGTGGCAGGGAGAACACGCGATGATCGTCGTGATGAAAAGTGGCTCACCAACCGCCGAGATCGATCGGCTGACCGCAGAACTGAGCGGCTGGGGCCTGACACCGGAAAAGATCGTCGGCCAACATAAAGTCGTCATTGGTCTGGTGGGGGATACGGCAGAACTGTCCCAAGAGCGGATTCAAGAACTTAGTCCCTGGATCGAGTTAGTGCTGCGGGTTGAAAAACCCTTTAAGCGCGTGAGCCGCGACTACCGTCACGGCGAAGCCAGTACCGTGAGGGTGACCACCCCCAATGGCCCGATCGACTTTGGTGAAACCCAACCAATCGTCCTGGTTGCCGGTCCCTGCTCGGTCGAAAGTGAGGCCATGATCATTGGGACGGCCCAACGGGTTAAGGCGGCGGGGGCAGCCTTCCTACGCGGCGGTGCCTATAAACCCCGGACTTCGCCCTACGCGTTTCAAGGCCACGGGGAGAGCGCCCTGGAGTTACTGGCGGCAGCCCGTGCAGCCACTGGACTGGGTATTATTACCGAACTGATGGATGCGGCGGATTTGGATAAGCTGGCCGAGGTGGCGGATGTAATCCAGATCGGTGCCCGCAATATGCAGAACTTTGCCTTGTTGAAAAAAGTAGGTGCCCAGGAAAAGCCTGTCCTCCTCAAGCGCGGGATGGCTGCAACGATCGAAGAATGGCTGATGGCGGCGGAGTATATTCTGGCAGCGGGTAATCCCAACGTGATTCTGTGTGAGCGGGGGATTCGGACCTTCGATCGCCAATATACGCGCAACGTGTTAGATCTCGCCGTGATTCCTGTCTTGCGCACCCTGACCCACCTGCCGATTATGATCGATCCCAGTCATGGCACTGGGGTGGCCGAATTTGTGCCATCCATGGCAATGGCCGCGATCGCGGCAGGAACCGATTCCCTCATGATCGAAGTCCATCCCAACCCGGCACAAGCCCTGTCGGATGGTCCCCAATCCCTAACCCCCGATCAATTTGACCAATTGGTACAGCGCTTGGGGGTGATCGGGCGGGCAGTCAATCGTTGGGCATTGCCCCTCACCCCGGCCCCCACGCTCGTTTAAATGTCCAGTAAATGTCCAGATTAGTCCAGATTAGGTAGATAGGAGGAAGCCCCTTGTTGGACGAACAGGCAAAACGAACTCTGCTGCGCAAAATTCCCCACGGATTGTATATCTGTGGGGTAAAGGAGGGAGATGAGGTGAATGGCTTCACGGCCAGTTGGGTGATGCAAGCCTCTTTCAAGCCGCCCCTAGTAGTCAATTGCGTCAAGCAAGATAGCCGTTCCCACGCCATGATCACCGCCTCGAATGTGTTTAGCTTGAGTGTGCTAGAGGCTGGCCAAAAGGATCTGGCGGAAAAGTTTTTTAAGCCCCAGCGTCGGGTGGGGGACAAGTTTGAGGATGTGGAATTTTACCTCGGTGTCACCGGCTGCCCCATTATTAAAGACACGCTGGGCTATGTCGAGTGCCAGGTAGTTGGCACGATCGCCCAAGGCGACCACACGGTTTTTGTCGGTGAGGTCATCGCCGCCGGTATCCACCGGGAGGGCGAACCGTTGCTGTTGGAAAGTACGGGTTGGAGTTATGGAGGTTAGTCACCCGCTATGCCACTAATTAAAGTCCAAACCTCAATCCCAGCCCCCGCTCCCTCCCAAGTGACGGCCCTACTCAAACAACTGTCCGCCAGCTTGGCCAGCCATGTGGGCAAACCAGAAGCCTACGTGATGACGGCCCTAGAGCCAGGGGTCGCCATGACCTTTGGGGGCACGACCGATCCCGTCTGTTACGTCGAGATCAAAAATATTGGCACCTTTTCCCCCAGCCAGACGCAGACCATGAGCCAGGATTTTTGCCAGCAAATTGCCGCGAGCCTGGGGGTGCCGACGAACCGCATCTATATCGAATTCACCAATGCTACGGGGACCCTGTGGGGCTGGAATGGCTCTACCTTTGGTTAGTCATCAGGGCAAGGGTAAACGTTCGACGCCTCAAGGCCATGCCTAACGCCCCAAAATGGTTGGATTGCCGATATCAAACACCCCCGCCACACACCCCACCATCAGGGTGGCTAACGTTGCCGCCCAGAGTGCCTTCCAGCCCACACGGGTAATTTCTTGGCGGCGATCGGGCACCAGCGTCGCCAACCCCCCCATAAAAATGCCATAGGAGGGTAGGTGGGCAAAGCCACACAGCACATAACTCACGATCAATAATGTGCGCTGGCTAATGATCCCCTGGCTGGATAGTTGGGCCAGTTGTTGATAGGCCGGAATTTCTGTCGATAGCAGGCGTTGACCAATGAGGATTGACGCCTGCCAAAGTTCTGCCGGGTTGAGGGACACCCCCGTTAGAAACGTCAATGGGACAAACAAGAAGCCCTGGATATGGGTGAGCGTCACCACCTGAAAAGCCCGACCTATACTTTGCAAGAGGGCATTTTGGCTCGTACTGAGGGAGGCCAGGTTGGCAAAAAAGAGGTCGAGGAGCGCCACCAAGCCTAAAATCGCAATCAACATCGCCGCGATCGCGACGGCCAATTTCACCCCCTCGGTCGCTCCGGTAATGAGGCTACTGACCGGATCTAGGGGAGCCACTGGTGAGCGATCGCTAGATGGGGCAGCGTCTAGTGGCGTATCCGTAGCGCCGAGTGTGGGTACCCGCCCCAGGGTTTCCGGCTTGCCCATCTCTGGCACCAGGATTTTCGCCATGATGAAACAGGCCGGAATGGACATAATCGAGGCCGAAACCAAGTGACCTGTAATGCTGGGAAAAACAGGGCGTAATAACCCAGCATAGAGGGCCAACACCGTTGAGGCAATGCTACCAAAGCCCGTGGCCAGAATGGCGCACAGTTCACTGCGGGTCATGCGCTGGAGGAAGGGCCGCACGACCAAAAATGACTCAATCCCGACAAAAATATTGGCCGCCCCACAGAGGGCTTCCGCCCCGCTCAGGTTCATCAGCCACCGGAACAGACGGGCAAAGGCCGCCACGACGGGCTGGATTAAGTTCAGGCTGTAAAGCAGCGACATGAGCGCCGAGAAAAAGATCAACGTCGGCAAGGCCCGGAAGGCAAAGATGTACCCCACGTTAATCATGTCAGGGCTGAGGCGATCGCCCGGAACCGGGATATAGGGGGGAGTCACCGCCCGGGCAATCCAACGCCCCGCCAGGATTGGGCCGGGGGGATTGCTGGGATCGGGCACGAGGACCGAACCAAAGACGAACCGCGCCCCCGCCTCTGTCGCATCTAGAATGGCATTGAAGCCGTTGCTCAACCCCAACAGTAGGGTGCGGGTAGGAGGCACTGTAAAGACCAGTAACCCTAGCACCACCTGAAGGACAATACCCCAGGCAATCAACTTCCAGGGAACCTGGCGGCGTTGCTCTGAACCCAACCAGGCAATCCCACACAGGGCAAAAATACCGATAAAAGAAAGAAGGTTTAACCCGGACATGCCATCCATCCGTCGGGACTGCAATTAAACAAGCCACTGAGACTCGCTATCACGATAGCGTACTGCACAATGTCCCCCAGTCCCCCAGTCCCCAGCCAGTGCTGGCCACTCGTCGCGATCGCCGCTACCCTGGATGTAGTCTTTCTTAACACTGTGGCTGATCTATGTTAAACCGTGCGGCAAACCCCGTAGCAGTGATGGCTGAGTCCCCCCTCTATCTCCAGCTAACTTGGGAAGATCCGACCAACGGTGAACCGCAACAGCTATCGTTTACCCCTCCCCTGGCCCTAGGGCGCGAGTTAGCGCAGATGCCGGAAACCTTGTCAGGCCAATCCGTCTCACGGCTCGAACTCCGCCATCCCCAGGTATCCCGTTTCCATGCCCTGATTACCCAGACTAACCGACAGCTTTATATTCAAAACCATAGTGCCAACGGTACCTTCCTGAATGGCCGCTTGTTGCCGGGCGATCGCCAACCCCTTGCCAGCCACGATACGGTGCGGGTGGGTCCCTATAAAATCACGGTGACGCTCTTGAATAGCGACGAGGCCAATAGTACGGAACTGACCAATCAGGGGTTACCGCGATCGTTGCCCGTATCAGCGGTCACGCGGCAGCAGTTGGTGGTTTGGCTAGTCGGTATGGGGGTACTCATCCTGATGGGGTTCGGCACCTGGGCGATCGCCCACGCCATTTTGGAACGTTCCCGTCCGACGGTGGCTCCCCCGGCTGCTGAGCAATCGGAACATCCGGCGATCGTGGGTCAAACGGCTGGGTAATGGACGATGGCACATGATGGGTTTGGAACAGCTAATCGGGCAGGCAATCCGGTTGCTCTGGCGGGCGATCGTCACCCACGGGCTTAGGACCATCTACAGGATGGGTCACCGAGGGGCAGTCCCTAAGCGGGACTTAGGCGGGGGGACTGCTAACCCGATGCGCCGACTGACTCACTGGCGACGGGTGTTCGCTTGGGTGCTCATGGGTGTGTTCACGCTCCTGATTGGGGCGGGGAATGCCTTGCCCACCTCGGCACAACTATTGGGGGATTCGGCGAAAGCCCCGATCGTCATTGATGGGCGGCCTTTGTTTAAGGTGGGCAGTTCTGGTAATTTCACGGCGGAAGAGCGGGCCGAGATCATCAACCAGATTTTGGCCCAGGAGCTACAGTCCGCGATATTGGCGAATCGGCCCGTCGAATTAGTCATTGAGGAAGAGCAGCAGCAGACGATTCTGCAAAGTGCAAACAGCCGCCGCAATTTGTTAACGGTGACCCAGGCAGATGTGATTCCTGGCAATACGATCGCCCGTCAAGCCGAGCAATGGCAACAGGTGTTAACCCAGGCGCTAGAGCAGGCCACCCTGGAGCGTCGGTCTGCCTATGTGAGGCAAGCGCTCCTCTACAGCGCCATTGTCTTGATAGTCGCCCTGTTGATGCAATTGGGATTATGGCTCGCCGGTCGGTTTACGGCTCGGCAATTGGGTCGCTGGCAAACCGACCCCAGCCATCCCCTCGCCCCCTGGGCGCGATCGCTCCGGTTGTTATTACAACTGGCCTTGATTGGCGTGCAGTTTGGGATGTGGGTGGCCGTTGGCTTCTACGTGACCGATCTGTTTCCCCAAGTCCGGGGGGGGCGCTATCGGCTGTTTGATGTGCTGACAGCCCCGATTTTCGGGGTGGGCAATGCCAATTATTCTGCCCTAGATTTGCTGCTACTGCTGGCGCTGACGATTGGCCTCTGGTTCCTGATTCGGGCAACGACGCAATTATTTCGCCTCTATATCCTCAGCCGCACGGGCGCGGATACTCGCATTCAACAGATGATTGCCGTTTTTGTGCAGGGCATTCTGATGTTTTTGGGGGTGATTGTGCTGCTGCAACTGTGGGGCGTTGATGTGCGATCGCTGGCCATTGTTGCCAGTGCTCTAGGGGTCGGGATTGGGTTTGGCGTACAGAACATTACCAATAATTTAATCAGTGGCCTGATTATCATCCTGGAACGCCCGATCCAGGTGGGCGATTTCGTCAAGGTAGGCGATTTATTAGGCGTTGTGGAGCGAATTGGTGCCCGCAGTACCGAGATTCGCACAATGGATCAGGTCACGATTATTGTGCCTAATTCCCGGTTTTTAGAGCATGAAGTGATTAACTGGAACCACAGTGATCCCATTTCCCGCCTGCGCATTCCTGTGGGCGTCGCCTATCAATCCGATGTCAGGCAGGTCCAATTAGCCTTACTGGAGGCCGCCCGCAATCATCCAGAGGTGTTACTGAAGCCACCTCCCCAGGTTTGGTTCCAGGAGTTTGGTGAGAGTGCCCTCCGGTTTGAATTACTGGTATGGATTGGGGAACCGCGCAAACAATTACAGGTCAAAAGCGATCTGTATTACCAAATTGAGGCCAGTCTCCGGCGGGCGGAGATCGCGGTGCCCTTTCCCCAGCGGGATGTACATTTGCAATCGCCCCAACTCGAGGCGATCCTGGATCACTGGCGATCGCACACTGGCCTGAGGGAAGCAACCCCGTCGTTAGCCACCGCTGCCGACCCCCCGCCGCCGCTGGCGGTATCCCCTGACCCAGCCTCAATCCCTAGAACACCTTGGCCATCATTCCTGGCGGATATCCCCCCGGAAAAGCTGGTAACGGCTATGCGGGCAGACACGGGCGTGACGATCGCCGATCGCACCTATCGCTTAAACCACTACCCAGCCTGTTTTGTCGGTTCCGAAGCGGTTGCCTGGTTGATCCACACCTATGGCTGTACCCGTGAAGCCGCGATCCAGGCCGGACAATGGCTGCTGGCACACCATCAGATCACCCCCGTCGATGGGGGAACGACCTTTCAGGATGGCTACTGTTTCTATCGATTTGCGATCGATGCCCAGCACCTCCAAGCCAACCCTGGACAAGCTCAGGCCGGACAAGCCCACAAAGATTAAGGATTCAGGATTCAGCCGGAGTTGGGGACTGGGTGTTGCCCATAGAATGGATTAGCCGTTGACCAGTGGGGGCTTTGGCCCTGTGCCCAGGCCGCTGCCGCCAGGGTAAAAACACCCGCGACGGTTGCCCCCAGGTCCCCTTCAGCCTGAATCAAGGTGTAGGCAGTCGGCCAGGCGGCCAGGGTTTGCTGCCAGCGATCGGGTTGCCAGGTAGCATCGGGTAACGCCGCACTCAGAGCCGCCGATTCAGGATAGGGGCGGTAGATCCCCCCAAACAGTTCACCTCGATGGGCAGGCAGTTGGACCGCCCGATCGGCCCCAGCTAGCCGCTTAGCCTGGGTAGCCGCGATCGCCGCCAGGGTCGAGATCGCAAACAGGGGAATATCGAGTTGCTGCGCCAGGGTACGGGCTGCAACAACCCCAATGCGGGTGCCCGTAAAACTGCCCGGCCCCTTCGCCACCGCAAGCCAGGCAAGATCGGTCCAGGCATAGGGCTGGATGAATTCGGCCAGACAAACCTGGAGTTGACCAGACAAGTCCCGTCCTAATGCCCAGGTTTGCTGCCGGATTAGGGTTGAGCTGTCGCCCAAAGCCAGCCCTAATTCTGGGCTAGTGGTATGGATTGCTAACGCCAAAGAAGACATCCGAGTCCGGGGAAAAAGGGCATGGGTTCAGGGCTGGGGATCAGAATGTTGCGGGTGGGGTGAGGACACGCGCCTGTTCATCCTGCTGCAACCGCCGCATGTGCTCAAACAACTGCCAGCAATACTGTTCGGACAAGCCACAGGTGACCGCCCCCCGCAACACGACATTGAAATACCAATCATTCGGGGCCAATTCCTGGGGCAGCTTATCCACCACCACGTAGGTCCGCACCTGCCGAAAGATCTGGTAGTGGGTATACACATCGACAAACGCATGGCGATAGCCCCCCGTGGGGATCTCCTCCCGCTCATCCAACCGGCTACTCAACCGCCAAGGCAACTGGTATAACACGCCCTCCACCCAACTCCCTGGAGCCTTTACCACATCCAGCGCACCACAATTCCGCCGCCGCGAATGACGATTAAAACTCAGACGATAATCCGGCAACGTTGCTGGGCCAATCACATAGTCGTGGGTATTTTCCCCCAAGGTTCGCTTTAAATCGACTGGGCACATACACGAACCATAGGCAAAGTAGTAGAACATGGGTTCTGTATGTTGTCGCGATCGCCGATCGTGACCACCGGAGAATCGCGTTGCATCCCCCCCGGTGGATCGGGGTTGCCAGCTCGATCGCAGATCTTGAGCAGTATGGCGTACAGACTGGGTTAACAGCAATTGATTCACAGGTCCTCAGCAGACGCTCAACGCCCGCTACAGTTGGGATGGGCAGCCGGATCGCACTGGCGGGTTTGCACCATTTCGTAACATTATCGTAACGCTTCCGTAACATTAGTCACTGTTACACCCCGCCAGCTTCCCCCTATCCTTAGGAGGAACAGGACCCATCATATCAGGTGTCTATGATAAAGTCCACAATTCCGACCGACAAACCGTAGATTCAGACATCCGACTGGATTGCGATCGCCTCCTGCGGTTTCCCACTAACCATACACCCGGCCCTTGGCAGTTCCCGCCCAGACCTTCTAACAACCTGACCTTCTAGCGACCAGACCTTCTAAACTGATGATGCAGCACTTCCCTGTTTCCGCTCCTGGCCTTAAGGCTTGGCCTATCCTGGCCCTAGCCAGTCTCCTGTTTAGTGCCTGTACGGCGTCAACCCCCACCGTCAGCGATCGTCCCGTGGCGACGGATAGCCCCACCGCCACGGAAGCGGCGCAAGCCACAGATACGTTTACTGTGGGTTTGATTATGGTGGGTCCTAGAAACGATGCGGGTTGGAGCGAGTCCCACTTTGAGGGGATGGAGTATGTCAAACGCAAACTACCGGGAGTGGTGGTTGAGTATGTCGATAAGGTCAACCCCAGCGATCGGCCCAATGTCAAAGGTTCCCAGGTAGCCGATGACCTCATTGCCAAGGGGGCAAAGTTGATCATCTTCAATTCCGACGATTTCAAGGATGATGCCCTGGCAACCGCCCAAAAGCACCCGGAGGTGGCGGTGATTCACGCCTCCGGTGACTACGCCTGGGAAGCGGGGAAAAACTACAAAAATCAGCCTAACTTGGGCAACATCATGCCCCAAATGGAATACGGTCGCATGATAGCGGGCTGTGCGGCGGCTCTGACTACCCAAACGGGGAAAATTGGCTTTCTGGGTCCCCTGATTAACGATGAAACCCGCCGCCTGGTCTCAGCGGCTTACCTGGGAGCCGATTACTGTTGGGAAACCTATCGCAACAAGAACCCAGAGGATCTCAACTTCAAGGTCACCTGGATCGGCTTCTGGTTCAATATCCCCGGCGTCACCCTCGATCCCACTAAAGTTGCCAATGACTTCTATAACGGGGGCTACGATGTGGTGATGACCGGGATCGATACTCCCGAAGCTGCCGTTGAAGGGAAGAAAGCGGCCCAAGCGGGGAAAGCTGTCAAGTTTCTGCACTACACCATGCCCAATGGCTGTGAACTGGCACCGGAGATCTGTGTGGGTGTCCCCGTTTACAATTGGGGACCGCTCTATCTCAAAGCGATTACAGATGCCCAAGCGGGTAACTTTAAGGGGGATTTTGTCTGGGCACCGCCTGATTGGAACGATATCAATAACCCCGATACCTCTGCCGTTGGCTTTGTCATGGGCAACGCCCTCAATGCCCAACAGCGCGAATCCCTGGAAACCTTCATTAAAGGTTTAGGGGATGGCAGCATTAACCTCTACCAAGGTCCTCTACAGTTCCAGGATGGTACGCCTTTCCTCGCAGCAGGGGAAACCGCTACCCCCGTTCAGATCTGGTATATGCCGCAATTGTTGCAAGGCATTGAAGGCCCCAGTCAATAGGTTGGGGCCAGTGGGGTAGGCGTTCCTGCCTGCCCACTGTACTAGGAACATCCTTGCCTACCTCTCGACCAGCAAGTTCTAGCAAGGCTTATAGGGCTGGCTTTAGCCAGCAACGACTAAAAACGACTAAAGTCGTTACTACTAACTACTAACTACTAACTACTAATTACTAACTACTAACTACTAACTACTAACTACTAACTACTAATTACT
>NZ_JBRCAD010000060.1:0-22452 GCF_053493415.1 Trichothermofontia sp.
CCAGGGGATGGGGTAGGAAGGATTTGAGTTGGGAAACCAGCCTTGCGGCTTCTCGGACAGCGGACCGTAATGGCCATTGCCCGTTGCTGACGCCCGTTTGTGCCGCGTCTCCGCCGGAGAGTCGCCCCAGAAAAGACTCGGTTTCTAACCATTGGGCCAGTTGGGTGCGGGCATAGCTACCGTAGGCAATCCCGGCGATCGCCCGTCGGGAACCGGGTTCCTGACTCACGCTTGAGCCGGGCGGTGCCAGTAGCTCCAGTTGGCGCGCCTTGGTAACGGTATGGGCGTTGGTACCCCCGGCCAGTTGCACAAAACCGGGAGGCCCCTCCGCCAGAACTTTTTGCGCCAGTTTGAGGGCGGCGTGGGTGGTGCCTTTGCCCAGATCGCCACTCATGGGTCGGCCATCGGTTTGCCAGACCAGGGGACCGGACCAGGTTTCCCGGATGAGATCATGCAATGTCCATAGGTAGGCGATCGCGTCGTCGCCATCGGGAAAGCTAATCGCAATCAGTTTTAGGTGATGGCCATAGGGGGCGATCGCGGACCACAGGCGTTGGAAGTCCGCAACCCGACCGATCTGGGTGTGGATCTCGATCGCATC
The DNA here is from genome assembly GCF_053493415.1 of Trichothermofontia sp. Taxonomy (NCBI): domain Bacteria; kingdom Bacillati; phylum Cyanobacteriota; class Cyanophyceae; order Leptolyngbyales; family Trichocoleusaceae; genus Trichothermofontia; species Trichothermofontia sp. The sequence goes on from NZ_JBRCAD010000060.1 coordinate 602, forward strand.
AATCCCCAGCGCGACAATCTGGGACAAGATCTGGGCCGGATCAACCCTGGTGGATGCAGTGATAATCTGACCGATGGGACAGACGGGTAAACACCGACCACAGCCATAGCAGCGATCGGCGATCACCCCCTGGGGGGCAGGGGGCGCAGGAAAGGCGATCGCCTGGGCAGGACAGATACGCTCACAGGGGCGAGTACAGTCGGATGGGCAGCAATCGGGGTCGAAAACGGCTTTGCGGAAGTGGGGGTCTTCGCCATCATTCAGGCTGACCATAAGCCACGGGCGATGCGCCGATCGCCGATCGCGATTGACCCTGGTGTCGAGGGTAACGATTTTTGCCGGATTTAAATCATGGGTTTTCAGGAGTGTGGCAAGCTGGATGGCTTCCTGGGCAGCAGTGATCACGGCAGGATCAGCCGCCACGTCAATACAATCAGCTCCGGCCAAGGTATAGGCCAGGGTCAAATCGCGAATGCTGGCAAGGTGTTGGAAGCTGGCTCCGCAAATTAACTTGAACCAGTGCCCCTCGTGGAGTGATTGTAAAGGACGGTGCAGATCAGTCACCCTTCTATAATAATTTCCCGGCGTGATAGATGACCCGATATCCCAGTACTGCTGATCCTACCCTCTGGGATCAACGCGCTGCAAGTATGCGCAATTGCTTAAGCCAAAAAATCTCGTCAGAAAATCCCCCAGACTGACGGCGGTGGGGCAAGGCGTTGGGAGTGGAGGACAGGGGAAACAGGTCCAGGCTAGGAAGACTCCCCCGCATGTTGGTCCAGCCACGCTTCGAGATCAGTCAAGGCCGTAAAGTCAAAGAGCGCTTCGGCGAGGGACTCTAGTTGCACGATCGATAATTCAGTTAACCGCTGGGTCAGACGGGGGGAAAGCGGACCCAACCGACGGTTGACTAAGCGCAAGGTTAGTGTGCGTTCACCCTCTTGGCGACCTTCTTGGCGACCCTTGAGTTCACCTTCTTGGCGGCCCTTGAGTTCACCCTGTTGGAAAATCTCTTGATAGATCACCGATTCGCGCATAATCCCCTCCCGGAAAATCTGATGGATGAACCTCTTGTTGAATTTTAAGCCCGCTAATAATTGCACGTAGGCCGAGATCTGCTGACGCTCCTGCTCCGATTCTAGCTGACGGACCCGTTGTGCAATCTGTACTAACCATTGCTCTGGCTCTGGCATACTCACCAGCGACGCAAAGGGCAACAGGGCTGGATCGGCCAGTAAGGGCTGTGGGTCTTGCTCCCAAAGGCGTAGCACTTGGTAATGATGTACTGTCCCTTCTAGGGCAAAGCAGGTTTCGATAACCGTGTCGGCGGGGGGTGGTAAGAGTAAAACCACGACTTGGGTAATCGGTAACCGATAGAGCCGGTAGAGGCGCACCCAATAGTCCAACATCCGCAGGGGCAAGGGAGGATCGGACTGGAGCAGGGTTTGGAACTCCAGATGCAAGATGCGATTCTGCGTCCGGAGCAGGACGACTGAATCGGCGCGGAGGGGTTCGATGCTTAACTCGGTTTTAAGCACTGTCACTGACTGCGGTGCTTCACCAAGAATCCAAGCGGCAATCCGATCGGGGTGTTTTTCGGCCAGAAGTTTGCAGAGATTATCAAAGGACATGGGGCGGGCTTGATGGCGCCATCTGCCTCAGTCTAGCCCACGGCTGGCGATCGCGATTGGCTGCCCCCAACCGATCAGTTGTGACGCGGGAAATACTCCTCGCTCAGTCCCAATCCAATGTCCACCAGGAGGCAGACTCTACTCGCTAACCGGAAAAGCGCAGGTAATGCATCAATTCTGCCGTGAGCGTGGCCGGTAGGTTTAACCGCCGTTGCAGATCCACCAGGTTACGATAAGGACCGTGGGCCGATCGCTGCTCAACCATCGCCCGCGCTAAAAACAGATCAACCCCCGGAACTTTGGTCAGTTGTGCGATCGAAGCCTGGTTTACATTAAGGGTTTGAATCGCCTCGACGCCATCGGGATCATAGTAGTAAAAACGCAGGATTGAGGCCAAGGGTTGGAGATGCACAACCGACCCATTGAGGGCCGCCGCCAAATCCTCTAAGCAGTGAAACTGAACACCGTCCTGGCTGAGGCTGTGCAAAAGTTTGGCCTGGTGAATGGAGAAACCCGGTAGCCGTAACCAATCATCAACCGTCGCCCGATTGACATCGATCGTGACGCCCAATGCCGCCGCTTCCTGTACTTCCGCGATCGATTGAAACCGATAATAGGGGTCCTGGAGCATCTGCTCCCGACGGGAACGGGGACGCCGCGAGTCGAGTTCAATACGTTGGGTAATTTGGTTGAGCCAGCGGGGGAGGGTCACGGTTGGCAGGTGGCGAGTGGCAAGGGAGCGTTAGGCAATACGATCGAGGAGTTGGCGGCGCTTTTGTTCAAACTCATATTCGGAGATGAGGCCGTCCTGGCGCAGTTGGTCCAGTTGGCGGACGGCTTCAGTGATGGCCCCAATGCGGGTGGCGTCAAAGGGTTCAGCCAGTGGCGCAGCCGGGGTTTTCAGGCGACGTTTAGCAGGGGGAATCGTGTCCGCCGGTAGGCTCTCCTCCCAGTCAGCATTAAAGTTATAGTCGAATTCCTCCGGATCTTGCACCAGGTACCAAATGCCTTCGATCGCACTCGCGATGTGGGGGATCGGTGTCCAGGAGAGCAACAGGTAGATGACCCCCCAAGCGTGTTGGCCGACATAGAACTTGTGTATCCCCGCGATCGGGGCCACGATGCCAGCAAAAGCCAGGAGGGTAGCCATTCGACGATTTCTGGGTTTTCCGAACACAGCGTCACTCCGATCGCACCGCAACGCCACCTCTTTATCGAAAAATTTGGGTCTGAAACCCCGTTCTGCCAGGACGGCTGTATATCTCACAGTCTAGCGGATATACAGTAAGCATGGACAAAGCCAACAGCGACCGTGACGCCAGCCGCCTGCATCGCCCGATAGAGTTCTTCGGCTTCCCGATTGCGTCCGCCAATCGGCCACACACCCGGCTAATACCTTGGTGTTGATTCATCCTGTCTGGGCAAGTAAAGCCTGGGGGTTGGAGGGGTGATCTCGCTGGCCTGATTGCGAAAATCAACCTTGCGAAAATCAACCACGGTATACCGGGCTATTCTCAAAAAGCACCCCAATTTTGTGAAGTGCCTATAACAAATAGCTGCCCGATCGCGACCGATCACGCAGCTATTCACGCAGATTCAGGCGACAGTCAGTGAGTGCGAACGACTAATCAGCGGCTTGGGGCAGTAACTCCCGCCGTTCGCTGGGGGTCACCTTGACTTGACCATCCTCACCGACATCCACGAGGGCCGTATCGCCTTCGCGAACATGACCCGCCAGGATTTCCTCCGCTAGGACATCCTCTAGTAGGCGCATGATGGCCCGCCGTAAAGGCCGTGCGCCGTAGCTGGGGTTATAGCCCTCTTCCACCAGCCGCTCCTTGAAGCGATCGGTGACTTCTAGGGTGATGCCCTTCTCGGTGAGACGGCTGAAGACTTCGCGCAGCATGATGTCGGAGATCTGCTTGACCTCGTCCTTGGTGAGTTGCCGGAAGACGATGATCTCATCCAAACGGTTGAGGAATTCGGGCCGGAAGTATTGCTTCAGTTCCTCGTTCACCAGGGAGCGAATGCGGTTGTACTGCGATTCGGCTTGGTTGTCCTCGAACTCGAAGCCGAGACCGCCGCCGCCTTTCTCGATCACCTTGGAGCCGATGTTGGAGGTCATGATCAGCAACGTGTTCTTGAAGTCCACGGTGCGGCCCTTGGCATCGGTCAGGCGACCATCTTCCAGGATTTGCAACAGGGTGTTGAAGACATCCGGGTGGGCCTTTTCGATTTCGTCAAACAGGACCACGGTATAGGGCCGCCGCCGTACCGCTTCCGTCAGTTGCCCGCCTTCGTTGTAGCCCACGTAGCCGGGCGGCGAACCAATCAGCTTTGAGACCGTGTGCCGCTCCATGTATTCCGACATATCCAGCCGGATCATGGCTTCCTCAGAGCCAAAGAAGTAGGCCGCTAGGGACTTGGCAAGTTCGGTCTTACCCACCCCCGTGGGACCGGAGAAGATAAAGCTGGCGATCGGACGGTTGGGATTCTTCAGACCGACGCGGGCACGGCGAATAGCACGGGAGATGGCCCGGACGGCTTCCTCCTGACCCACCATGCGCTGGTGTAGGGTGTCTTCCATGTGCAGCAGCTTTTCGGACTCGGATTCGGTGAGTTTATTCACCGGCACCCCGGTCCAGGCAGCCACAATTTGGGCGATGTCCTCTTCGGTGACCACGGGCGAGTCATCTTCGCTGCGAACTTCGGACTTTTTGTTCTGGGCGATCGCCCGGATTTCGGCCTTGATTTCCATCTCCCGATCGCGCAGTTCCCCGGCCCGATCAAAGTCCTGGGCACGGACGGCATCATCCTTATCCTTGAGAACCTGGCGCAGTTCCTTGTCCAATTCCTTAGCCGCAGGCGGCAGTTGGGAATTGATCAGGCGCACGCGGGACCCGGCTTCATCGATCAGGTCGATCGCCTTGTCGGGCAGGTAGCGATCGGAGATATAGCGATCAGAGAGCTTCGCCGCCGCATCCAGGGCTTCATCAGAAATCTTGAGCTTATGGTGCTGCTCATAGCGCTCCCGCAAACCGCGCAGAATTTCGATCGTTTCCTCAACCGTCGGTTCACCCACCATCACCGGCTGGAAGCGACGTTCCAGGGCAGCATCCCGTTCAATGTGCTTGCGGTACTCATCCAGGGTGGTGGCCCCAATACATTGGAGTTCGCCCCGGGCCAGAGCGGGTTTGAGAATATTAGCGGCATCGATCGCGCCCTCAGCGGCCCCCGCCCCGATCAGGGTATGGACCTCATCGATCACCAGGATCACATTAGAGGCGGAGCGGATCTCATCCATGATCTTCTTGAGCCGCTCTTCAAATTCACCCCGGTACTTGGTCCCCGCGACCAGCAGGCCAATGTCAAGGGTGACGACGCGCTTGTCTTCGAGAATATCGGGGATATCCCCATTCGCAATCCGTTGGGCTAGCCCTTCGGCGATCGCGGTCTTACCCACCCCCGGCTCCCCGATCAGCACGGGATTATTTTTGGTCCGTCGGCCCAGGATTTGAATCACCCGTTCGATTTCCTTCTGGCGACCGACCACAGGGTCAAGTTTGCCTTCCCCGGCCATCTGGGTCAGGTTAGAGCCAAATTCATCCAGCGTAGGTGTTTTGGTGCGGCTTTGGCTACCCCCCGTCGAGACCTCGGCGGTTTCACCCAGCATCCGAATCACTTGGGTTCGCACCTTGGAAAGGTCAACCCCCAGATTCTCCAAAACCCTAGCGGCAACGCCTTCCCCTTCGCGAATGAGGCCCAACAGCAAGTGCTCAGTGCCAATGTAGTTGTGCCCCAATTGGCGGGCTTCTTCGAGGGAGAGTTCCAGGACGCGTTTGGCCCGTGGCGTAAAGGGAATTTCCACGGCGACAAACCCAGAGCCGCGCCCAATAATTTTCTCAACTTCAATGCGGGCATCCTTAAGATTAACCCCCATTGACTTGAGGACCTTAGCGGCCACTCCGGTTCCTTCGCCAATCAGACCCAAGAGGATCTGCTCAGTACCAACAAAATTGTGGCCAAGGCGACGCGCTTCCTCCTGGGCAAGCATGATCACCTTGATGGCTTTTTCTGTGAAGCGTTCAAACATGGTGTGTGTCCATCACCTGCTGCGTGCGGGTACGCTGATTCTAGCATAGGAGACTCACCCAACTGGTTGCCATGAAACCAGCCCTAGCAGTGGTAATTGCCTCCCTTGCCTGACGGGATAACCCACCCCGATCGCAGCGATCCCCAATTCCGCAGGGATTAACTCGACTGAACACCGCTCCAGGACACGTCTGGGAGAGCGGCTGCCAACCATTATTTCATGACATCTCGACAACAGCTATGAAACGGGAGGTCAGGGCACGCGGCTTGTACGAACTAGGGCCAATCAGGGCGACTTTGGCACAGGGGCACACAGGAAGATCTCTAAAGAGTTTGGACACACAAGGTAATTTGGACACGCAAACAGGCGACGATCGCTATTTTTCAGGTATCGCAACTGCTATCAATAGTGCCCTCCAGCCTCTCACCCTACCCCGAAGCCTGTCTTTCAGCAAGTCCCTGGTGCCAAATGCGGCAAAATCTTTACATGGGTCCCCAGTTGGCCTTCCGAAAGCTGACTCAAAATGCCTGGGTCCACTCGTAGATTTGATACTCAGTCCAGATGCCATTTACCCAGTAGGGGTCACCCTCAATTAGTTGACGAACTGTGGTTTCATTCTCCGCTTCGTAGATCCCAAAAACTTTAGTTAAATCGGTTGTGGGTCCCAGGGTGATAAGGGTTCCCGCTGTCTTTTGCGCAGCTAGACCCTCCAGGTGGGCTTGCCGGTAGGGTACACGCTTCTCCAACACATTTTCGCAGTAGCTTCCCCACATGACGTACTTGGGCATAAATTCAGTCCTGTCTCTCGGTAAAGATTGGGGTCGATATGTTGACTGATTTTTCGTCTCTTAGAGACTTCCGATCGTACTACTTAATGCCACCATTGCTTGGGAGTAGGGGTAAATGTAGATGATCAGGCCAGATTGGGCTGGGCCTCTGGCCTGGAGAGTAATCTGTCAGTCCTCAATTGCCAGGTCGCCCATAGGCTCCCATCCCTTCAACAGCCCACTCAGAATGAGCGGAACTCAGCCGTTTCTCCCCGGGCGGCACTGCGCGCGCGGGTTGGGCTGGTCGCAGTCCGCGTCTTAAGGGAACCTCGATTAATTGGGGCAGCTTCGCCGCCTGCCCCAACCCCTTAATAATTGCGCGGGTACAGTTGCGAAAATTGGTATTTTTCGGGGTGCCCTTATTGGCGCGGTGCTAGGGCCAGCTCAACGGTCACAGGGGCATGATCGCTGGGTTTTTCCCATTGGCGCGGGGTGCGATCGATCGTGCAGGCCACGGCGCGATCGTACAGGTCGGGGCTGAGGTAGTGGTGATCAATCCGCCAACCGTGGTTGCGCCGGAATGAGGCCGCCCGATAGTCCCACCAGCTAAAATGGCCCGTCTCCGGGGTGAACTTACGAAAGGCATCGGCCAATCCCAGGGCCAGTAGCGCGGTGAGGGCCTGTCGCTCCGCATCCGAGGCCATAATATGGGTCGCCCGATCCGTGGGATCATAGATATCTCGATCCTCTGGGGCAATATTAAAGTCGCCGCAGACGCAGAGCTGGGGTGACGTGGGCAGCAGGGCTTGGAGATATTCCCGCAGGGTTGCCAGCCAGTGCAACTTATAGCGATATTTTTCACTCCCGATCGCGGCCCCATTCGGTACATAGAGATTCACCACCCGCACCCCCGCCGCCGTGATCCCGGTGATCACCCGCTTCTGGTCGTCCAGGCTGGGGTCGATCGCCGTGCCTAAAATCGGGATGAACCCTGTCGTAACCTCCGTGAGGGGCGATCGGCTGATCAGGGCCACCCCGTTATAGCTTTTTTGACCGGATACATAGATCTGATACCCGGCAGCTTCAAAGGCTTGGCGCGGAAATTGGTCATCTGTTACCTTGGTCTCCTGGAGACAAAGCACCTCCACGGGATTGGTCTGTAGCCAGTCCAGGACATGGGTTAACCGTGTCCGAACCGAGTTAACATTCCAGGTAGTGATTCTCATAACGACTGTATTTGTACAGAAAAGGACGATCGTCGGACGGCAAATACCAATCCCGCATATCTTAGCAGTGGCAAGCACCCCGTCGAACCGCTCCCCCTGCTCCCATTTGCCCCCATCACACCGCTTGTCACTTGCCGCTCTCCCCCCTCCCCCCTGGGAGATACCCATCCTGGTTGCGTATACTCAAAGAACACGGTGATCCTTCAAACCGATCCCCAGGGGAGTGGTTTAGACCGTATTAACACTCGGTAACCCTAAGGGATATTGGGTTGAGTCACTTTCCCGCCAAGTTGACCATAATCAGAGTCGTGTAACAGGTTAATGAACTCAACAGGTGAGGGCTTTAGGTTGGATGGTTTTAGACTATCGATAGTCGTCATGGCAACGGCAGTAGACTATCTCGCTGACCTGTGCGCAATTTTGACTGAGCTTGGACATACGGTACAGACCCTAGCAGCGGTGGCTCCCGCCCAGATCCCCTCACTCCAACCCGATCTCGTCCTCATTGACCTCACGAGTCTGGGGGAAGATGGCTATCGTTACTGCGAGGACCTACGGCAGGTTGCCCCCACCGCTACATTGCCCGTGATTGTGACCAGCCACACACTCGCTATGCTGGACAAACCGCGCCTCTTTGCTGCCGGTGCCCAGGATTATTGGGTTGCGCCCTTCCTCGCGGCGGAAGTCCGAGCGCGGTTAACCCCCTGGTTGGGCTACCGCCGCCTTGAACGCCAACTGGCTACCCAAGGACAACAACTCCAGCAGGAAGTCCATGACCATCAAGCCGTTGAGGCCACGCTCCAGCGTCAACTTCACCATACCCTGCTGCTGAAGCAAATTACCCAGGAAATTCGGCAAAGCCTGGATATTGACCAAATCTTCCAAACGGCGGTCGTGCAAATTGGCCAAGCCCTCCAGGTGAATCGCTGCCTTATTCACGCCTATAGTGCCCACCTCTTCCCGCCGATTATGCCCGTCGCCGAGTACCTGGAACCGGATATTCCCTCGGCAATGGGCTGGTCTATCCCCCTGCGGGATAATCCCTATGTCGAAGCAGTTTTGGCCCACGATCAGGCGATCGCGGCAGCTCAAGTGGAGACAGACCCGCTGCTACAGCAAGTGGCCAGTGTCTACAGGCCGATGGCTCTGAAATCCTTGCTGACGGTGCGGACCTCTTACAAGGGTGATGCCAACGGCATGATTGGGGTACACCAGTGTAATCGTGAACGCCTCTGGCGTGCGGAGGAGATTGAACTGTTGGAATCGGTTGCGGCCCAGGTGGGGATTGCGATCGCCCAGGCTCAACTGTTAGACCAGGAAAAACGCCAACGCCTAGAACTGGATCAACAAAACCTGCAACTGCAACAGGAAATCCGTGAACGCCAGCGGATGGATGCCATTCTGAAGGGGCATAACCACATTTTGGAAATGATCGCCCAGGGGGTGCCCCTGACGACGGTCTTTGCGGCCCTAGCTGAATTCATTGAGGGGTGGTCGGAGCAAGCCCGGTGTTCATTTCATTTGTTTGATGCCGATCGGGGCCAACTTATAGCGGGGGTTGCGCCTAGCCTGCCGCCCGCCTTCACCCAGGCGATCGCCACCCTGCCCATTGGTCCCCAGGCCACTTCCTCCGGGGCGGCAGCCTACTACAAGCGGGCCATTACTGCCCAGGCCATTGCCACTGATCCAATCTGGGCTGACTGGCGCGACCTCGCCTTAGCCGAGGGGTTACAGGCTTGCTGGGCCATGCCGCTTCTTTCTGCGGATGAGGATGTCCTAGGCACCTTTGCCCTCTACTACCAACACCCCCATGCCCCCAGTTCCAAGGATCAGGATCTCATCCCCCGGGTCGCCTACTTAGCCAAGGTGGCGATCGAACGGCACCGGAGCGAGCAAACCTATCGGGAAATTTTTGAAGCCTCCTATGATGGTTTTATTGTTTACAACATTGAGACCGGGGCAATCCTGGATGTTAACCAGCGCGTCTGTGAACTCTATGGCTTTAGCCGGGAAGAATTACTGCAACTTCATTTCCACGACCTGAATCGGGGGCTCGCTGCCGATGCCCAGGCGGATCTCCTGGCGTGGGTACGCAAAGCCCCAGCCGGGGAAATTTGTACGTTTGAGTGCCAAAGCCAGCGGGCCGATGGCGATCGCTTTTGGAGTGAGGTCATTCTTAAGTCAGCGGTGATCGGCGGCAAGAAACGGTTGCTGTCGATCGAGCGGGATATCAGCGATCGCAAGCGCACTGAAACCGATCTGCAACAGGCTAAAGAGGCTGCTGAAGCGGCCAATCGGGCCAAGAGTACCTTCCTGGCCAATATGAGTCACGAGCTACGCACACCCCTTAACGCCATTCTCGGCTTTGCCCAACTGCTAGCCTATGATCCGCACCTTAACGCGGAGCAAAAGGAAGAGTTAATGATTATCAGCCGCAGTGGCGAACATCTCTTGGAACTGATTAATGATATTCTTGACCTTTCTAAAATTGAAGCGGGTCGATTAACCCTGAATGAAAGCTGTTTTAATTTGCACCGCTTCCTGGACGGCCTAGAAAAAATGTTGCAACTCAAGGCCGAGTCTAAAGGCTTGCAATTTATCTTTCAGATTGATCCTAACCTGCCCGCGATCGTGCAAACCGATGAAAGTAAACTGCGCCAAGTGCTGATCAACCTGCTGGGCAATGCCATTAAATTTACGGAACAGGGACAGGTTGTCCTGCGCGTTTGGGCAGAATACCAAAGTTTCGGTCCCCCCCCAGCCAACCAAAACAGTGCCGTGTGTGTTCATCCCCACGGGACTGCCGCCGATCCTGACTTACCCTCCCCTGTCACCTACTATCTTTCCTTTGCGGTGGAAGATACGGGGCACGGGATTGCGCCTGCGGAGTTAGCTAGCCTGTTTAATGCGTTTGTCCAAACGGAAACAGGACGACGATCGCAGCAGGGCAGTGGGTTGGGGTTGGCCATTAGCCGTCAATTTGTCCAACTAATGGGGGGGGAAATCAGCGTCCAGAGTCAACTGGGTCAAGGCAGTTGCTTCTATTTCTATATCCCCGTCTCTGTCACTGAGGCCACAGCTCTTCCCATCGAACGTCCCCTGGTCCGTACCCAGGAGGCACGGGTTACTCTCTCCGCCGAGGAACGCTGCTATCGGATGTTGGTCGTAGACGATCATTGGGAAAGCCGTAAACTACTGGTGAAGTTGCTAGACGAACTAGGGTTTGAGGTGCGAGAAGCGATTAACGGTGAGGAGGCGATCGGGCGCTGGCAGCATTGGCATCCCCATCTGATTTGGATGGACGTGCGAATGCCAGATATGAGTGGCTATGAAGTGACGCAGCGCATCCGCCGTCGCGAACAGCGACAGCAACATCAGCCCCATGCGACCCCGATGAGCCAAGACCCGCATCCGGCAACTGCTACCTGCGTCGCGCCCCCGCGCCCCCCGGCTACCAAAATCATTGCCTTAACCGCAAGTGCCTTTAGTGATGAGCACACTCAAGCCCTTGCCGCAGGCTGTGATGATCTCATCCGCAAACCCTTCCGCCGAGCAACGGTGTTAGAAAAACTTCACCAACACCTAGGGGTGCAGTTCTTTGAAACCACCGCATCACTGCCTGATGAGGAAGTCAGCCTTGAATCCGCCAGCCCAGCCTCCCAGGCCACGCCGAGCTTAGCCGCCCAATCAACGCGGGAATGCTTGCAAACCATGCCGAACACCTGGATTGAGTCACTTCGGCAAGCCGCGATGCAGGTGAACGCCCGGAAACTGATGAAGTTGATCGAAGCCGTCCCCCCTGAACAAGCCGCCCTAGCCCAAGTTTTGACGGAAATGGTTGATAATTTCCGTTTCGATCAAATTATCGACCTTAGTACTATGGCGCAGCCGCATGGAAAATCAACTTCTTGAGCATGCCAAAGGCAATATTCTGCTGGTTGATGATACGCCGGATAATCTGCGTCTCCTATCTAATATACTGAGTCGTCAGGGATATGAGGTGCGTAGTGTGATCAATGGCCAAATGGCGTTGATGGGGGTACGGGCCGAGCCACCCGATCTCATTTTGTTAGATATCAATATGCCGCAAATGAATGGGTATGAGGTCTGCCAACAGTTAAAGAGAGATGAACAAACTGCTGATATTCCAATCATCTTTATCAGTGCTCTAGATGACGTGATTGATAAGGTCAGAGCTTTTACGATAGGCGGTGTGGACTACATCACCAAGCCCTTCCAACTGGAGGAGGTTTTGGCACGAGTCGAGAATCAACTTACCTTGCGACGCTTGCAACGGTTGCTCAAGGAGCAGAATAAACAACTTCAGCGGGAAATTCAAGAGCATCAACGGGCAGAAATGGCCCTGCAAGTCGCCAACCAAAAGCTTCAACACTTAGCTATTACTGATGAGTTAACCCAGGTGGTCAATCGTCGTTTCTTTTATCAGTATCTTCAAGAGCAGTGGGAAATCCTGGCAGATGCAAAGCAACCGCTTTCCTTAATTTTGTGTGATGTTGATCATTTCAAAACCTTTAATGATACCTATGGTCACCTGGCAGGAGATGAGTGTTTACGTCAAATTGCCCAGGTGATTCGATCGACCCTAAAACGAGGCCCAGATCTCGTCGGTCGCTATGGCGGGGAAGAGTTTATTCTCCTGCTTCCCTACACGGATGCGGCAGGCGCTTTTGAAGTGGCGACAGCAGTTCTAGCGGCGATCCAAGATTTAAAAATTAAGCATGAATACGCCTCGGAAACGGGTTACGTTACAGTAAGTCTCGGTGTTTCAACGGTGATCCCCGATCGGGCTGAAAATCCGGAAAACCTGATCAAGGTTGCCGATACTGCCCTCTATGCCGCTAAGGCACAAGGCCGTAATTGCGTCATGCTAAAAACAACTGGGTTGCTTTTCTCCTGAGGGGTAAAGGTGAGCGATCGCTGACAATTATCGTCACAGAAAAATAATCACTCTGATAGTAAAGGTAGAACCATGAGTAGCCATCCAGCCGAAGTGCATAGAGGGGATATCCTCGTTGTTGATGATACACCGAATAACCTGCGATTATTGGCAACAATGCTAACCGAGAAAGGTTATGAAGTTCGCAGTGTGATTAGTGGCAAAATGGCGCTAATGGGTATCCAGGCAGCTCCACCGGATTTAATTCTTCTTGATGTTAATATGCCCCAAATGAATGGGTATGAGGTATGCAAACGACTTAAAAATGATCCCAAGACACGTGAAATACCAGTTATTTTCATTAGTGCCCTGGACGAGGTAGCCGATAAGATTAAGGGGTTTCAAGTGGGTGGAGTTGATTATATTACCAAACCCTTCCATGTGGAAGAGGTTCTGGCGCGAGTGGATAAACAAATCACGATTCAGCATTTACAAAAACAATTACAGAAGGAAATTCGCGATCGGGAAGTTGCTGAGGAAAAGTATCGTAGTATCGTCGAGAATGCAGTTAATGGCATCTGTCAGACGAGTCCATCTGGCCAATTTATCAGTGCCAATTCTGCTCTAGCGCGTCTGTTGGGCTATGCCTCGATCGCGGAATTAATCAATACGGTCACGGATATTCAGCAACTCTATGTCGAACCCCAGCGCCGTGCCGAGTTTATTGCCTATATGAAACGATATGAAACCGTCTCCGATTTTGAATCACAAATTTACCGCAAAGATGGCAGTAAGATTTGGATATCGGAAAATATGCGCACAGTACGAGATCAGGATGGCCAACTTTTGTATTATGAGGGGACGATTCAAGATATTACTGAACGCAAGCAAACGGAAGCTGAGCTACGTTATCAACGTCGCAAGGCAGAATTGCTATTGTTAAACATTTTGCCCCAACCGATCGCTGAACGGCTAAAGCGGGATGCCCAAACGATCGCCGATAGTTTTACCAATGCAACTATTTTATTTGCCGATATTGTCGATTTTACGGGCCTAGCGGCTACCCTGGAACCCACCCAATTAGTACAATTACTTAATGATGTTTTTTCCGTTTTTGATCGGTTAGTGGAACAACATGGGCTAGAAAAAATCAAAACCATTGGTGATGCCTATATGGCGGTAGGGGGGGTGCCCATCCCTCGCCCCGGTGCCCTGGCCGCGATCGCCGATCTAGCGCTGGATATGCAAAGGGAAATCACCCAATTTCAGCGTCAAGATGGCGCTCCCTTAAGCTTACGCATTGGCATCAATCATGGGCCAGTCATTGCGGGAGTGATTGGCACCAGTAAGTTTATTTATGATCTTTGGGGCGATGCGGTGAATGTGGCCAGTCGCATGGAATCCCAGGGCGAACCGGGCAAAATTCAGGTAACGGAGACGGTTTATCAACGACTGCGCCATACCTATCATTTGACACCACGGGGAGAAATTTTGATTAAGGGTAAGGGCAAAATGCAGACCTATTGGTTGTGCGATCGGGCTGAGCAAATTTAAGGCCCTAGGCTTCATTCACCCGTTGCAGGGGGGCCAGGTTTGGGTCGAGAATTTTTTGACCAATGTTGGGAAATTTAACGGCGATCGATATTTTTTTACCACTGCCAAACACATGGGTGACCTGACCAGGGCCAAAAGTCGTGTGGACCAGGCGATCGCCGACGCACCAAGATTCGGGCGATACCCGAGTACGCGGGCTAGCACTGGCTGTCGTCCCGGTTGGCTGGCTGGGGCGAACTGTCGGGGCGTAACCAGGGGTCAGGGTGGCTGCCCGTGGGGAATTCACCCGTTGGCTGGGATAACTGGGAATCGCACTGGGGAGATTTGTGCTTAACCGTTCCCGTGGCAGTTCCCCCAAAAACAGGGAGGGCACCGCCAGCTCACGGGCACCCCAGAGGCGACGTTCCTGGGCATGGCTGATGAACAAGCGTTCCTGGGCACGGGTAATCCCCACGTAGCAGAGACGGCGTTCTTCTTCTAAGGCCGCCGGATCATTGAGCGATCGATAATTGGGAAAGAGTCCCTGCTCTAGCCCCACTAAAAAGACCACGGGAAATTCTAATCCCTTGGAGGAATGGAGCGTCATCAGAGAAACAGCCGTTTGGCCTTCACCCAGGTTATCTAAATCCGAGGACAGCGCTGCACTGGCGAGGAAATTGATTAAGTTGGGGTCTTCGTTTTCTTCCTCAAATTGCAGGACAGCATTATAAAGTTCCAGCACATTTTGTAAGCGTTCTTCGGCTTCTTCGGTGCCTTGAGCTTTCAGATCCTGGACATAGCCAGAGTCCTCCATAATCCCCTGGATAATTTGGTTGGCAGGGAGCACATCAATCTGTTCCCGCCAATAGCGAATGATGGCGGCAAACTGGTTGACTGACTTAGCCGATCGCCCGGCCAAAGTATTCACCGAGGTGTCATCACTGAGGATCTCCCAGACGGGCATTCCCAGTTCCTGAGCAGCAGTACTCAGGCGATCGAGGGTCGATTTCCCGATCCCCCGGCGAGGGGTATTGATCACCCGCATGAGGCTGACGGTATCGTAGGGATTGGCCAGGAGTTTCAGGTAGGCAAGAGCATCCTTAATTTCCTTGCGATCGTAGAAGCGGAGGCCCCCAACGATCGTGTAGGGAATATCGGCACGGACCAGGACTTCTTCAAAGGCGCGGGATTGGGCATTTGTCCGGTAAAGAATCGCAAAACTTCCCCAGTTCAGTTCTGGGTGCTGCTGTTGCAACTCCCGCATTTGATTGATGACAAACTGAGCCTCATCAATTTCATTATCCGAGCGATAACAAAAGACGGGTTCACCTGAACTCCGCATTGGACGCAGGACTTTGTCAATTCGCTCTGTATTTTTCTCAATTAAATGATTAGCTACTTCGAGAATGTTTTCCGTCGATCGATAATTTTCCTCCAACTTAATCATCGTCCGGGTTTCTCCATCGGGCAGACCATCGCCGAAATCATACTGGAAACCCATAAGAATCTTAAAATCAGCCGCTCGAAAGGAATAAATGGATTGGTCTGCATCCCCCACTACGAAAATAGAGCGTCGCTGTCGATCAAACTGCTGCGGATCATTCCCGTTGGTTGCCAGTAATTTAATCAACTCATACTGGGTGCGGTTAGTATCCTGATATTCGTCAACAAGGATGTGTTGAAAGCGATGATGCCAATAGCCTAATACCGATTCATTCTGGCGAAACAGTTGCACAGGAATCCAGATCAAATCATCAAAGTCTAGGGCATTATTTGCCGCCAGTCGATTTTGGTAGGTGGCATAGACTTCAGCGATGATACGACCGCGTAAATTGGGCTGCTCTTGTTCAAACTGTCTGGGCGAGAGGTCCCGATTTTTGGCATTGCTAATCGCAAATCGTAGCGATCGTGGATCGTATTTCTTATCGTCCAGATCTTTTTCCTTGACGATTTCCTTGACCAAACTTTGAGCATCGGACTCATCAAAAATAGAAAACGATCGCTCCCAACGGTGTCCTTCCGTACTTTCATATTTCTCAATATCTAATCGCAAAATACGGGCACACAGGGCATGGAAGGTCCCAATCCACAGATCCTTAATAATGTTGCGATAGACCTGCGATCGCAGTTGGGTTTGGGCCTCTGGGGCGAGGGTTGAGAGGGGCTGGCCATAGCGAGCTTGGGCCTGTTGCGTCGCGAATAGAGTTTCAATCCGATCCTTCATTTCGCGGGCGGCCTTATTGGTAAAGGTAACCGCCAAAATATTTTCCGGATCAACGCGATGGGTAAGGACCAGGTTCACAATCCGGTAGGACAACGCACGGGTTTTGCCTGATCCAGCACCAGCGACAACTAATAGGGGACCGCAAAAATGCTCAACTGCTTGTCGTTGGGAAGGGTTGAGGTGGTGGAAAAAATCAACTTGACTCATGGCGATTCTCCTACGGAGACGCTTCACGAACGCAGCGTCGAAGGACGGTCAGACAAGGAAACAGGTTCTTCCCAACTCTACCGCTTCCCTCACAGCACGCCAATAGACCGGACCCGGAAAACACAAAAAATTCAGGCCCCGATCGATACCAAATGACGGGACCTGAAAATCAGCTTTATGCGTCAAAAACCAACAAGACCAAGCTATTGGGGCGACTCAGCAGGCGAAGGGCTAGGGCTAGCTTCACCCCCACCCCCCCCGCCACCGCAGGCTGCCAGGGGTGCGGTCAGACTCAATAGAACAAGCAAGGTCAGTAATTTTTTGGTCATACACTCCTCCACTGAACGTGGCAGAAAAATGATCTAGTAGAATACGATACCTTAACCTTTTCACAAAGAACCACTGTACACCCCTGTCGCATTCGTTGCCTTTGGTGCCAAGGGGTATCCGTACTGCCCCCCTATCCTGAGCTACCCGACGAATCTATGGCCAGTCGGCTAGGGACGCTTTTTTGTTAGACTGCTGCTTAATAAGCCGCCGTTGCCGACTGCCCTTGCCATGACTGCTTCGCTCTCACCTGCCAACGCTAATCGCACCGATCGGGCCAATGACACCCCCGTTAGCCTATCCCTACCGGCCCTAGCCCAGCAAACCCGTCAGGCCGCCCGCCAGTTAGCCCAAAGCTCAACGCAGGAACGTCAGGCTGCCGTTTTGGCGATCGCAGCGGCCCTTGAGGCCGCAACCCCCCAAATTTTGGCAGCAAACCAGGCCGATTGTGAGGCCGCCCAAGCCGCTGGGATTAGCTCAGCCCTCTATGCCCGTCTGAAATTAGATGCAACCAAACTGCAAGCAGCGATCGCGGGGGTACGGGATGTCGCCCAATTACCGGACCCGCTGGGGGCCATCCAGATTCACCGGCAACTGGACACAGGCCTGATCCTGCAACGCTATACTTGCCCGCTGGGGGTACTGGGGGTTATTTTTGAAGCCCGTCCCGATGCCGTCATCCAGATTGCCTCCCTGGCCATTAAGTCGGGTAACGGCGTCATCCTCAAGGGGGGCCAGGAAGCCGTGCGCTCCTGCACAGCCTTGGTAACCGCTATCCAACAGGGCTTAGCCCAAACCTCGATCAATCCCCAGGCGGTACTGCTGTTGACCACCCGTGCCGAAACCTTGGAATTGCTCAAACTCGATCGCTGGGTAGATTTGATTATTCCCCGTGGCTCCAATAGTTTTGTCCGGTTCGTCCAGGAGAACACCCGCATTCCGGTCCTGGGCCATGCCGATGGCATTTGTCACCTTTACATTGATGCCGAAGCGGATCTCGACCAGGCAGTGGCGATCGCGGTGGATGCGAAGGTGCAGTACCCGGCAGCGTGTAACGCGATTGAAACCTTGCTGGTCCATGCGGCAATCGCGGCGGATTTTCTGCCCCTGGTGGTACCGGCGCTGCAAGCCAGAGGCGTTGAGGTACGGGTAGACAGCGCCAGCCGCCAAGTCCTAGGGAATAGGGTTCTCACGGCCTCCCTTGTAGACGCCACTGAAACAGATTGGGCCACGGAATATAGCGACTTAATTCTGGCGATTAAGGTGGTCCCCAACCTCACCGCAGCGATCGATCACATCAATACCTATGGCTCGCGCCATACGGAAGCGATCGTCACCCGTAATTCCCAAACAGCCCAGGACTTTATAGCCCAAGTCGATGCAGCCGGAGTTTTTCATAATTGCTCGACCCGCTTTGCCGATGGCTTTCGCTATGGTTTTGGCGCTGAAGTAGGGATTAGTACCCAAAAGCTACCACCGAGAGGACCCGTGGGCCTAGAGGGATTGGTGACCTACAAATACCAACTGGTGGGGAACGGTCACCTGTGTGCAACCTATGTGGGACCCAACGCCCGCCCCTTTCACCACCAGGATTTATAACCCGGGCGAGGGCACTGGACCAAGGGCGCATCACCGTACCCTCGCCCTTGGCGAGGGCATCGGCGCGATCGCAGCCGCTCCCAAAACCAGGAAAAATTTTGCAGCGGCGGATCGAGAGGGGCCACAAGTGGCTACAATAAAGCGGTTGTATTGGGCATCACAGCCTTGATCGAGCGTTATACCCTGCCCGCCCTGGGCGAACTTTGGACTGACACCTATAAGTACAAGACCTGGTTACAGGTAGAAATCGCCGTGTGTGAAGCCCAGGCTGAACTGGGGTATATTCCGGCAGAAGCGGTAGCCATCATTCGGGAAAAGGCGGACTTTGACCCGCAGCGAATACTGGCGATCGAGGCTGAGGTTCGCCATGATGTGATTGCCTTCCTGACCAATGTCAATGAATATGTGGGCGAGGCAGGGCGCTATATTCATCTGGGCTTGACCAGTTCCGATGTGTTGGACACGGGTCTAGCGCTGCAACTGGTGGCCAGTCTGGATGTGATTTTAGCCCAGTTGGAATGTTTGATCCAGGCGATTCGTCACCAGGCCCAACAGCATCGCCACACGGTCATGATCGGTCGTTCCCACGGCATTCATGCCGAACCGATTACCTTTGGGTTTAAGCTAGCCGGATGGTTAGCGGAAATGTTGCGCCACCGCGATCGTCTCACCGCTATTGCCCAGGAAATTGCCGTGGGTAAAATCTCTGGAGCCGTGGGGACCTATGCCAATATTGATCCCAAGGTGGAAGCACTAGCCTGTCAAAAGTTAGGGTTAACGCCGGATACCGCCTCAACCCAGGTGGTGTCTCGCGATCGTCATGCCAACTATGTGCAAGCACTGGCTCTCCTAGGGGCCTCAATCGAGCGCTTTGCGGTGGAAATCCGTAACCTGCAACGGACGGATGTCCTGGAAGTGGAAGAGTTTTTTGCCAAGGGCCAAAAGGGGTCCTCAGCCATGCCCCATAAACGCAATCCGATTCGATCGGAACGCTTGACCGGGGTGGCGCGGATTCTCCGGGGCCATGCGATCGCCGCCTTGGAAAATGTGGCCCTGTGGCATGAGCGGGATATTTCCCACAGTTCGGTGGAGCGGGTGATGCTGCCCGACTGCTGCATCCTGGCCCACTTCATGTTAGTGGAAATGACCGATCTGGTGAATACGTTGCTGGTGTATCCCGACAATATGCAGCGCAATTTGAACTGCTATGGGGGAGTGGTGTTCAGTCAGCGAGTGTTGTTGGCGCTAGTGGAAAAAGGGTTATCGCGAGAGGAGGCGTATGCGATCGTCCAGTCCTGTGCCCACCAAGCCTGGAATACGCCAGATGGGAATTTCCAAGCCTTGATCCAGGCCCATCCCCAGGTGACACAACACTTAACCCCTGAGGAGATTACCGATTGTTTCGATCCGCAATACCATCTACGCCATCTTGAGCAGGTGTATGAGCGGTTGAATATTTAGACAGCTTGAAAAATACAAATCTTGCGCTCACCAGTAACGCCATCTAACCACCAAAGCGCAAAGGACACAAAGCAACACGAGGTTCTTAGTGCCCCTTGGTGTACTTAGTGTCTTGGTGGTTGTCCTAGTTTATCGACCTGGAATTAGACGCACGGTTTCCACCGCCTGTCGATAGGGTTCCACTTCTTCGTTAAAGTCGATCGGCAACACCGCCACTACATTCTCATGGGGCCGGGGAATAATCACCCAGGTTTCCAAGACACCACCGGGGGTATTTTTAGCGGCTTCAACCCCAGCTTCCATCGCGGCCTTGACTTCCGAAACATCACCGCGAATATTGATCGTAAACCGGGCACTGCCCGCCCGTAGATATCCCACCAGCGTCACTCGGCCTGCCTTGACCATTGCATCTGCTGCCGCTAATACGGGGGGAAACCCTCTTGTCTCAAGTGATCCAACGGCCTCTGGCATCTTCCTAACTCCCTGTCTAGATAGCGATGATTAGTAGCGATCGTCCAATCCTAATTGTACGAATATTCAGGCAATTTCTGATATGAATTTTTGTGGGCATTGGGCAAAATGTATTCGGCACCAGTGACTTGCTTCCTATCCCGGAATTACGGGGGAACACAGCCAAGGATCAATACCTATGAGAAAGGCACCGAGTACTCCCCAGAAAACACAGATTTATCGATAAGGAAAGGCTATAATTCCGATTAGAAAACTTACACAAATGAAGCCCTAAACCCGAAAGGGAAGGCTGGCTTCAGTGAAGTCGATCGGTAAGACAGTTTCAATATTTTCAGGTGGATTGGGCACAATATAGTGCGTAATGACCTTGCCTTCCCCCGGTAGTTGATTGCCGGCGGCAATGCCCGCCGCTACCGCCTGGTTGACCTCGGAAACCGGACCACGGACCGCCACAAATTGACGCCCACTTTCGGAACGATCGTAAACCACCAAGGTCACCCGCCCAGCCTTCACCATTGCATCAGCGGCAGCGAGGACCGTCGGAAATCCTTGCGTTTCAATCACTCCCACCGCAATTGGCATCGATCGTCTCCTAGCAGCATTACCGATTCTCAATGCTTCCCATTTTGACATACTCCCCGATCGAAAAGAGATGAGGATTCCTAAGAGGGCTGTTAAGAAAAATCTAATTCAGCCTGGGGAACCGCAACGAAATGCAACAATTGAGCCAGACGCCTATCTGATACCCACTCCTGCCGCTCGCTTCTGGGAGGCCCCGACGATGACAACGCTCAGTGAGCGATTAGATGAAGGCTCTTTACGGGATCTGGCGGGCGATCGCTCTTTTCAACGCGGTGTTAATTACTTTGAAGAGGGGCGGGTCCATGCCTTGGCCCAGTACGGTGATCGCATCACGGCTAAAGTCTATGGCACCCACACCGATGAGGGCAGCAAACGTGGGATACACCCAAGCGGCAACGACGCCCAAGCATACTCGCGTTTGACTAACTGTGTTTAACTCACCAGCTTGAGGCGACCCATGCGCACAGCATCCAGCAGGAGATTGATTTGGCGGCGCTCCTCCGGTGAGAGGGATGGATTACACAAGAGGGCAGAGGTTAATTGTCGATGTTCACCGCGACTAATGCGACCCAATGCCTGGGCCTGCTGAATGAGCTGCTCAACCGGCGGACTTTCATCCTGTCTACGCGCCATAGCTTGAATCATAAATGCTCCCTGATTGTGCGATCGTACCCCCCAAGTGGGCGATCGCGATCCATCGAACACCAACCTGATAATGACATTAGTTTATCGCGGAAACCACTGAGAAAAGTGTCTGATTCGCCACGCGATCGGACAAGTTTATATGAAGATTTGCGGATTGACGAATCCTAGGGGGTTGGGGGAGATAAGGG
>NZ_JBRCAD010000061.1:0-15741 GCF_053493415.1 Trichothermofontia sp.
GGTACGGTGGGGGCGGTGGTCAGCGGTGGCGGCGCGGGTGGACCGGCCTCAGACGGTTTGTTTGTCACCGATCGGCTCCGACATTTCCGGCACAGTGGTCACTAGCTTGAGGCAATTCCGGCCATCAATTTGTAAACAATATTCAACTCGATCCATGAGCCGCGTCATAATTAACCACCCATACCCCCCTTCCTGGTGTTGATCGGGCTGGGGTGGTTGATAGGTTGAGAGATCATACCCGGTCCCATAATCCCAGACCTCGAGGTCAATCTCGCGATCGCGGACTTCTAACCGGAACAGGATCGGCAGTTGGGGCTGGTCCTTGTGGGCGTGGCGAACCACATTGGCATAGGCTTCCACAAGGGCGAGGCGTAGGCGACTCGACTGGTGCAGCCACTCAACATTATCGCCAAACTCCTTAGTCAAGCACCCTAAAAGCCAATGTTCGACCACTTCTAAGAACTTTAAATCACTGGGGACGTGCAGTTCACTTTTCATGACCTACAACACCTCCAGTGCCAATAGGGTTTGGTCATCTTCCTGGGTCACCGTATACGATCGCATCTGGGCCAACAAGCGCTTGAGATCCAGGGGCACTGGTTGCCGCAACAGCAATTCCCACAATCCCGACTGCTGCAACATGGCCCCTGCCGTTGCCTCTGGATTTTCCCCTGGGGGGAAAATGTGCGCCTCCGTAATCCCATCACTGGCCAACAGAAAAACATCCCCCGCGCTCAGCGAGCGGGTTCCTGCCGCCGCCCGCCAAATCGGTAAAATTCCTAGCGGCACCCCCCGCTCCTTGAGGAATTCTGGTTCTGGGGCTGGTTGCGTCGCCCCGTTGTTGCGGTAGGACAGCACTTGATGATTGGACCACAGCATGGGGTAAATATGACCTGCGTTGGCATAGACAAGCTGACGGGTGGCCGGTGTATAGCGGGCTACAACCATTGTAATGAAACAATTATTGCTCACCAGATCGTCCAGCAAAAAGCTATTGAGATTTTGCATGACCCCGGCGGGGTCCGGTGAGGTTTCCTGGGAAAGTTCGCGTCGCAGGACGGAAATGGCACTGGCCATAAAGAGGGCAGCGGGTACCCCCTTCCCCGACACATCCCCCACGGCTAGCCAAATATCCCCCTGGGGATGGACAAACACCTCGAAGAAATCGCCGCCCACTTCACGGGCCGGATGACAACAGGCTTGGAGATTGAGTCCTTCAAATTCTGGCCAACTCTGCCGCAGGAGATTACTTTGGATTTGACGGGCAACGGTGAGTTCGTGCCGCATTTGTTCCGCTTGTTCCTGGGTTTGCTGATAGAGTTTGGCCTGGGAAATGGCGAGGGCCGCCTGTACGGCAATCCCCTGGATTAATTGCAGGTCCTCATCGGGCCAACCAGCGATCGTGTAGGGTTGGCACAGAGCCAAGACTGCTAAACAGGCCTGCTGGGAGATCAGGGGGATTACTAACTGACTGCGGGTGGCTGTATTCTGGGCTAGTTGCAGTTTGCGCTCTGCGATCGCGGCTTCAACTAAGGGTTTGAGGGTAACTTGATCCGTGGTGGTGATGGCTAACTGTTCAGGGTCATCGCTGGCTGCGACTAGGGTGGTAGGTGCCTGGTAGATGAAGGGCTTGGGCAGGATGCGATCGTGATCGACGGACCACAGGTAACCCGCCTCGACCTCAAACACTTGCCCGATCGTGTTGACGATCGTTTGCAACATATGTTGGTAATTGAGGGACTCCCGAATGGCGCTAGTAATAGCATTCAGGAGCGACTCGTGGCGCAGGGCACGTCGCAACTCGGCAGTCCGCTGTTTAATGGCCCGGTAGGTATCGGCAGCCTGGTGGACCATGGCCTTTAGTTCATTGGTATCCCAGGGTTTGGTGATGTATTTGAACACCTTGCCAGAGTTAATCGCCTCGACCAAATCCTCCACATCGGTGTAGCCTGTCAAGACGATCCGGATCGTATCGGGGTAGCGATCGACGGTGCGGCTGAGGAATTCGGTCCCGTTCATTCCTGGCATCCGCTGGTCGGAAATGATCACCGCCATTTCTCCTGATGCCTCCAGCAGTTCCATCGCCATATAGGCCGAATCAGCCCGGAACACCTCAAACTCCCGCCGAAAGGTACGGTACAACAGGGCCAAGTTGTCTGGCTCGTCGTCCACCACCATCAGCGGTAATTTCGCACCACTTGTAATGTTTGGCTTAGTCCCTGAATCCATGCAAACTACTAGTTGCCCCGGTATGCGCTCAATGCTGGGTGATGAATGGGCGATCGCTGCCCATGTAGATCATTGCCCATGCAGATCATTCTCAATCATCTTGCCAATGATCGGAGCATTCATGATCAGTATTTGTGCCTGATTTATGGACGCCTGATTTGGCCCTCCTCTCCGATCGCGCGGCCTGCCTCTAGTGTAGTTAACTTTTGGGAGCCAACTGCCGCGTTAGGCCGCCCAGGGAGCAGAGGCTATCCCGCTTTTCCCGTAGGACACCTCGAAGAATACCCATGTTCGCCACTGTGCCCACGCCATCATAAGCGGCTGAGGTGGGCGGCTTCACTGCCCGCTTCAATATAATCGAGGTTCCCATTCGTTATAGTGAGCAGTGGGCCAGCGATGGCACAATCGCCGCTTTGACGATGGCTAAACGCCCCCGCTCAGGCCGCGATCGGGGTTGGATGTGAGAGAATGCAGAACCATCCCCACTGCCTGGGGAGCCACGGCGGCAATTGTTCGTCTATTGCCCATACGGTGCCCATACGATGAACCGTTAACTGTTCACCGACCCTCATCTTCAATTTCTACGGAAGGCAAACCGCTGTATGTTACCCCCCCTAGCCGCTGGGACTACCCTCCAGAATCGCTATCGCCTGCTGGGACTGCTGGGCCAGGGCGGTTTTGGCCGCACCTATTTAGCCGAGGATATTGGCCGGTTTAATGAGCGCTGTGTTCTCAAGGAATATATCCCGGTTCAAGCGGGTCCCCTAGCGTTGCAAAAATCCCAGGAACTGTTTCAGCGGGAGGCCCAGATTCTTTATCAGATTCAGCATCCCCAAATTCCCCAATTTCGGGCCACCTTTGACCACGACCAACGCCTCTTCCTGGTCCAGGACTACGCCGCTGGCAAAACCTATCGCACCCTGCTCAACGATCGCCTGCATACCCAGCCGACGCCCCCGGCCCAGGGATACTTCACTGATACAGAGGTCATCCAACTGCTCCATCATCTCTTACCCGTCCTAAGCTATCTCCATCAACAGGGCATCATCCACCGTGACATTTCCCCCGACAATATTATTTTGCGGGAACCGGACCACCTGCCGGTGCTGATCGATTTTGGGGCTGTTAAAGAGGTGGCTACGCGTTTCCAAGCCGGAGCCGCCAATACCCCCCCCACCACCATTGGCAAACCGGGCTATGCGCCGAGCGAACAAATGCAAACGGGGCAAGCCTATCCCAGTAGTGATCTCTATGCCCTGGCCGTCACTGCGATCGTCTTGATGACGGGGCGGGAACCGGGCGAGTTGTTCGATGCCGTTAACCTGGTTTGGCATTGGCAGCCCTGGGTCCCAGCGGTGCATCCGGAATTGGTCGCGATCCTCGATCGCATGCTGAACCAACGCCCCGGCGATCGCTATCCCAGTGCAGCGGCGGTTCTCCAGGCCCTCCAAACCCTGAGTCCCAACCCCTCACCCGTGGTTGCCGCCCCTGTGCCGCCTGCGCCCGATCTGTCCCAGGTCAAAACCGTTGCCGTTGCCCGCCCCCAACCCCAGCCCGTATTCAATCCGGCGACGGCCTATGGAACCGCTTCCCCGCCGCCAGCCCGTGAGACTTCGTTTTGGGATGATCCCTGGGCGGTGGGGTTACTGGGCTTAGTGCTAGTGGTCCTGACGGGGATTGGTTCCTGGGCGGTGGTGACCTACGTCATGGAGCGGCAGCGGGCCACGCCGGTTCCCAGCCCCACCACGAGTCCAACGGCCCCCCTCACCCCGGAACCGAGTCCAGCCCCCGATCCGAGGCCCACGGCACCCAGTCAATTCAGCCAGCGGATTACCCTGAAGCCGGGGGAAGCCTTTAGCCGTGCGGGCCAACTCCAGGCGGGGCAAACCCTTACCCTCCAGTTCGCGGCTGAGCAGGGACAACAGTTAGACGCGATCCTCACCAGCGAGGGGGTCTTGATGACGGTGCTGCGACCCGACCAGCAACCCGTTGATGATCGCTCGGAGCGGGTTACGGCCTGGGCCGGGACGTTGGACTACACCGGGGATTATGCCGTCCAATTAAGCCCGATCGCGGGCCTGGCCAGGGGCGACTATCGCCTGGAATTGCGCCTCATGGGGGCAAGCACAACGGAACCCACACCCAGTCCCAGCCCTACCGAGTCCCCCTCGCCGGAACCGCCGCCAGAGCCAACCTTTGACACCCAAGCCCTGGATATTCAACCGGACGCCCCGGAGGTGAACGTCAGCGGCCAAACTAGTGCCCAGCGGGTGAAGCGGTTTACAGTGAACGTGGAAGCGGGGCAAATTCTCGCAGCGGTGGTCCTGTCCGGCCAGGCGGTAACGATGGATATTCGCTATCCGGATGGTCAATTGGTGGAAGATGCGGCCAAAGTCCTAAGCTGGGAGGGCGTGGTTCCCCAGGCGGGGACGTATCAAATTGATGTGGTCGCGCCGGAGCCAACGGACTTTACGATCACGGTGGGGGTGCGCAATCCTGGCTAAGGATATTATTAGCAAGTCTCAAGGACTAAAACCTGACAAGGATTGCCAAGAACGACCCCAGTAAAATTTAATTGGGCCTCTAACCTCCAATCGAGCAACTCCATCAAGCGGGAGGCGTGATCACGGTGGCTGACCCGATCGCCCAACTCTGTCAAATCATTGCTGAGGTACTGCGGGATGAACCGGAGCTAGAGCAGGCTGACTTAGTGGTGCGGGTGGCAGGGGCGATTGCTGAGTCCCCTGAGTTGCTCTCTGCGTTGAAGACCGATCGGCGGATGCTACAAGTTAATCGGGATGGGGCATCAGGGTTTCAGACGTTGGTGGCAGGGGGCGTTGCTAATATTGGTACCCATTACCATCTTGCGGAGTCAGAAAAATTTGAGGCGGTGTTTGCCGCCGTTCTACAAAAATTGCAGACACCTGTAGCGAAGGTCATTAATTTTGAGCCATATTTGCGATTGCTGATTGCCAACGAAAAGTATCAGTAAAAGTGGGGATTCTATACGCCAACGGATGCGATCGGTAAGGTTCAGCCACCCAAAGCGACTTCGGAGCTAGACATTGGGCTGATGGTGCAGTTGATGCAGCCTAAAAAGTCAGAGGACGATCGCACCGTAGAGCAGCCGGAAAAAACGGAACGCTTGCCTGTTCTGGAGTGTATTCGCAAGTATGCAGCAGACCATGTGTTACTGATGGAACGACCGGGAGCAGGCAAATCTACGGCACTGTTGCGATTGTTGGTAGAGGAACAAACCAGGCTTTAGCCGATCCATAATTAAAACTAGGTGATTCTTCAGGGCAGACGATCAACCATTTTCCAAATGCTACTGAAGTCAAAATCTTTGAGCGGGTCGAGCATTATCATAAGCATCCCCCAGATTCAAGTCTATAGGCATTTCAGTATCTAATATTCCGTATGGAGACATTAACGATGAGTCATACAATCATCACCAAAAAAATTGACAAAATAGCCCCATCCCCAATTCACTCTGCTAAAAGGTAACGCCGATGATCTCCCCCCAACTAATTGCAGCCCTCGATAAACTCCCGCTAAATCTCCAGACTGAAATTCTTCACTATGCCGAGTACTTGGTAGCTAAATATGCTGAGACTTTACCCTCTGAAACGCCACCCCAAATATATCGCCGAGCCGGAACCATGAAAGGCATGTTCACCCTGGCCGATGACTTTGACGCGCCCCTAGAAGACATCAAAGACTACATGTAGCCATGACGCTATGCTCGTTAGCCCAAGATATTCAAATGGATGCCTATGCGATCCAGCAACTCTGGGAACCCCCTCAACAGGACATACAGCCATGACAGAACCCGCCAAGTACAATTTCCCCAAAGCCGAAAAGGTGCAGATCTTTGAACAGGTCGATACCTACATCGAAAATCAATCCCCTCAAGCTTCTAACCCAGAAGTCAAAGCCGCTGTTTCTGAACTGCAAGCCCTTTTTGCTCAACTTCAGGCCCAGCACCCGGAAGTCACGACCGAAAGCAGCGCCCTGACCATCATTGACGCAGAATTCACCGAAATTCAGCCATCCCCCAACCACAAGTTGACCACCCTTCGCAAACAACTCCTCAATCCCGAACGCCACTTCCAAGCCACCAAAGCCGCTCTGGGAGAAATTGCCAGACACTACCTGGAGGAAAGCATTTGGGCAAAAGCCGGACTGACCTATCTCGACAAACTCAGCGAAGATCCCAAACACGGAGCCTGAATCATGCAAATTACCGATAATCGTGAAACCCGCCGCCAACTCCGGGCAAAGGCTACCCATCGCGCCCTATGATCGTTGTTGCTGATACCTCATCAATCCATGTGCTGAGAGCGTGAGACTTTGAACAAGACGTTGTTAATTACAGGGACGGATGTGGGCGTGGGGAAGACGCTCCTGTTAACCGCTTTGGCGCACTATGGGCAAGCCTATTATGCCGATCGGCGCATCGGAACGTTGTCATTAGGGCCGGGAGCGGGGCCAGAGCAGCCTCAAACCCTAGAGACCTCCAGGGAAACAGCGACGACAGTGCCCGTGGGGATCGTGTGCGATCGCCTATGGACACAGTTGAGTCAGTTGGTTCAGGCTTGCGACTGGGTATTACTGGATGGGGTGGGCAGCTTGGGAACGCCCTTAACCCAGGAAACGACGCTGGCGGATTTGGCGTGGGATTGGCGGTTACCGACGGTGTTGGTAGCCCCAGTGGCCCCAGGGACGATCGCCCAGGTGGTGGCCCAAGTGGCGTTAGCGCGGCAGTGTCGCATCCATCTGCGTGGTATTGTCCTCAACTGTCAAACCCCAGCGGCGATGGCCCAAGTAGAAACCTGGGTGCCCATCGCGCTACTGCAATCCCTAACCCAGGTGCGGGTGTTGGGAACCTTACCCTATCTGCCCACCCCCAGCGATCGGGACAAACTGGTGCCAGCCGTGGCCACCTTAGATCTCGATCGCTTGCTGCCCTGCTAAGCAAACGAGCCTCACCCTGTCTCTGGAGGACCGGCAGAACCCTGGTTCCGAGGGGGCCGATGCCGATGGGTTGTGCTAAAGGGGGCCAGCAGGAGGCTTACCCCACAAGCGCTGCACGCCCTGGCGTGCAATCGTTCAGGACCGGGAGTCATCGGGTAGCCGCTTCACCGTCGCATCGTGTCAGGAATTCTGGCCATTGGGGAATACTAATTATAGGGAGCCTCCTATCGATGGCAGGCCATTGGTAGAACTGGCACTCTCCCCCCTCTCCTAGGGGTGGGTATGGTTAGAATAAATAAAACCTGTTGGCGGTCCCCAAGAGGGCAAATTTACTGAATCATGCCGGAAGCCTCGATCTACAGCAAAAGCATCCCTGACTATACTGCCCAGTACCTTCCCCCGGCAGATCCCACCCCGCTGGCCGATTATCTCCCCGCCCATCTGATTAGCTCAGAACCGCCTGCCCTGCCACGGGTGAGCGAACGGGAAGTCGTGAAACATTACACCCGCCTCTCCCAGGAGAACTTTGCCATCGACACCAATTTCTATCCGCTGGGGTCCTGCACGATGAAGTACAACCCCAAGGTGAATGACTGGGCAGCCAGCCTCCCTGGTTTTGCGAATCTCCACCCCTACCAGCCGGAAGCCACTGTGCAAGGTGCCCTCCAGTTAATGTACGAGCTGGGCGTTGCCCTTGCAGATATTACGGGGCTTGCGGAAACCAGCCTGCAACCAGCAGCCGGTGCCCACGGTGAACTGACGGGAATTCTCATGGTGCGGGCCTACCATGCTGCCCACGGTCAAGCTGATCAACGTCGCATTGTCTTGGTGCCCGACTCTGCCCACGGAACCAATCCGGCCACGGCCACAATGGCGGGCTATGAAGTCCAGGAAGTGCGCTCCAATGCCCAGGGGTTGGTGGATCTGGAACACCTGGCTGAACTCTTGAATGATCAAGTAGCGGCGTTGATGCTGACAAATCCCAATACGGTGGGGTTGTTTGAAACCAATATCCGCACGATCGCGCAACAAGTGCATGACATTGGCGGTCTCTTATATTACGACGGGGCGAATCTGAATGCGATCGCCGGTCTAGCCCGTCCCGGTGACATGGGGTTCGACGTGGTGCATCTCAACCTCCATAAAACCTTCTCAACACCCCACGGTGGTGGCGGCCCCGGCTGTGGACCGGTGGTGGCCAATGCCAAGCTAGCGCCCTATTTACCCAGGCCACGGGTGGTGAAGACGGATACAGGCTATGGGTTGGATTTTGGGGAAAGGGCCGCGATCGGGCGGGTGAAGGGCTTCTACGGCAACTTTGGGGTGATGGTGCGGGCCTATACTTACCTCATGACCCTGGGGATCGATGGCCTACGCCAATCCAGCGAAGACGCCATCCTCAATGCCAACTACCTGCGCCACCTGATCCAGGCGCACTATCCCCCCTCCCACGGCCAAGTCCCCTGTATGCACGAGTTTGTCGTCTCGGCTCAGCAGCAAAAGAAAGCGGGCAGTTCCGCCTACGGGATTGCCAAGCGTTTACTGGATTATGGTTTCCATTCGCCGACGGTCTACTGGCCCGCGATCGTGCCGGAGGCCCTGATGATTGAACCAACGGAGACCGAAACCCCGGAAACCCTGCGCCAGTTTGCCCAGGCGCTCATCCAAATTGCTCACGAGATCCAGCAGGACTCCGACTTTGTTAACCATGCCCCCCACAACCTCCCGGTCGGGCGGGTCGATGAAGCCAAGGCTGCCCGATCGCCCCAACTTACCTGGCAAGAGGAGGAATAACTGCCATGCTACAGGACACCCAAACCATTCGGTTCTACCAACGCCTGAGCGATGCCCTCGTCGAACTGTGGCAACGGGGCTACCGCTTTGATGATTTACGGCTCTATATCGATGGCTATATTGCCGCCCTCCGTCACAGTAATGCGATCGAACCCTATTTGATCCACCGGCTAGAGCAGGAAATCAGCCGTTTCCTCTATGACCCATCTAATTTTGAGATGACGGAGACGCAACCGGAGACTGATTTTTATTAGCTGGACAATGTATCCTCTGGCTTAGACCGCGATGCCGGGTGCCAGGGCAGCAATAATAACCCGGGCAATTGGGTGACCCGCCGCTCCTGCTGATACTGGGGAAGGCCGATCACTCTGTTCTGCTCTTCCAGAAAAGCCCATCACGATAGGTCCCAAAGCAATCATCCCACCAGGGTAAAGTACAGCCAAAATTGCTATGGGTTTCCTGGGGGATGACAGAATGTTAACATCCTCACCACGCTGAAGAGGCGGCGATGCCAAAACCTCACGATTTAGGTTTCTACTTCATTGCGCCTGCCCTCCGAGACTGACTCCCGCCCAGTTGTCTGGTCGCTCCACAGACTGACACTGCTGGTGGCCCAACAGCCAAAACCTGCCGTTCGAGCACTCAGTAGGCCCATCTTGCCATTCGCTCAACCCTAAATCATGGGGATTCAGGTTAGCAGTTCTGGAAAAGAGATGATAGATTATTGGCCAATTAGATGTGTCCCAACCGTTACTCTGCGATCGTCCTGCTAACCCTATGCCTGATGTTGATGATATTCGCGTTTATTTACGGGAAATTGGGAAGGTTCCCCTCCTCAGTCCCGAGCAGGAAATTGCGTTAGGTAAACAAGTACAGGCGATGATGCCCTTGCTACAGTTAGAGCATCCCACGGTCGATCAACAGCAAGTCATTCGTCATGGACGCCGCGCTCAAGAGCAAATGGTGCAAGCTAACCTACGGTTAGTGGTCGCGGTAGCTAAAAAGTATCAACGACGCGGTTTAGAACTATTGGATCTGATCCAGGAAGGTAATCTGGGCCTCAGTCGGGCGGTGGAGAAGTTCGACCCGACCAAGGGCTATCGCTTTTCCACCTATGCCTATTGGTGGATTCGGCAAGCCATGACCCGTTCCATCGCCCAGCAGTCACGAACCATTCGCTTGCCCGTACATATTACCGAAAAGCTGAACCGGTTGAAGGGCATGAGCCGCCAACTGTCACAACAATTGGGCCGCAAACCCACGATCGCCGAATTAGCGACAGCGCTAGCGGTCGATCGTCGGGAAATCGAGAAGTTAATTGAGCATCAACGTTGTGCTCGTCCCGTCTCCCTGGATCTCCGCGTCGGGACCGAGCGAGAAACCCAATTGGGGGAACTGCTAGAGTCTGACGATCCCCTGCCAGATGAAATGATGGATCTGATCCTGGTGCAGGATCAAATTGCCATCTTACTTGAAACCCTGACTGAACGGGAGCGACAGGTGGTCATTGCCCGCTTTGGCCTCCAGGATGGGGAACGGCATTCCCTCGCCGAAATTGGCGAAATTCTCCACCTCAGTCGCGAACGGGTCCGGCAACTAGAGCGCAGTGCGTTGACCAAGTTGCGGCGGCAGTTCCCCAAACAAATGCAGTACTGTTTGGGCTTAGTTGGCTAATCTGCTATCTGCCTTGAGCGACCCACGATCGGGTGGCTTAGTTAGGCGCGATAGTCGCCCCCGGTTCTCCGGTTGTACTCTTCCCGGATACGAGCCTCGGCTTCACCATATAGGAATGAAGTCAGGGCAAAGCGATTCCCCCGCTCGATGTCGGTCACCTCATGCAAAATTGAGCATGAAAAAATCACCGCACAACCAGTTTCCGGTCGGTAGAGATGGGGGGCATACTCCGGAAACCGCAGATAACCGCCGTCATACTCCTCCGTATTCAAGTTAATCGACATGGCAAAGCGGCGATGGGCAGTGGCGTCCGTTGTATTGTCACGATGGGGTCGGAAATAACCGCCGCGTTCTGCCTCGTAACAAATGATCCGAAAATCCTCAAAACGCGTTACGGAATACTGGAATGCCTTCTCAATTTCCGGACACACGCGGGCTGAAATCAATGATTTGACTTGGGCAATGAGTTCGGGGTTACTCATGAAGTGATCCCGACGAATCTTACGATCGTAATTGAGTACCCCAATGGTTTTACCCTCCCGCTGCACCATTGAACCGGAATCGACATTACCTTCCGTTTCCCAAACGCGCATGAGATAACGGCAAAAGTCGCGATCGAAGACATCGGGAATGACCAAAACTGGAGCCTGCATAGGGATGTAGCGGGCTGGTTCTAGGCGCACATGGGCGGCAACATCAGCTAGGATTTGTGTGGCGAACTGATCAGGGTTAACCGTGTCATAGGTTTTCAGCACCCGGTAGTTGGGCCGGAACAATACGGCCTTACGGTCAATACCGTCTGGACCAATCCCAAAATAGTGCATCATCTTGCCGTCTTCTAAGGACAACAAGCGGAAGGGGATATCATGCTGCTGGGCTAATTCAGCATTTTCAGCGATCGTATGACTATTGATCGCCACAATCATGATCTGGTGGGTTAAAAACTCTGGATAATGCTCCCGCAACTTTTTCAGGATTGCCAGGTTCTGGGGCTGATCGTGGCGATCGTACAGGAAGAAAAGCAGGGGCTGGCCGATTAAGTCAGCCGTTTTCATCGTTTCATCAGCCTGCGATCGTAGGGCAAAGACTGGCCCCGTATCACCGATACGGAAACGAATCCTTGGACGGGCCGCAGTTGCCTGCATGTCAAACCTCCTCTAAAACAATGCAACGACTTGAGTACTACATCGGGGTTATCTCCAGTGCGCGGAATGCGCGTCCCTGAAAGGAAACACACCAATCAGGCTGCATTCCTGTCACCAAGCTGATACAAAATAGCCAAATCGTGAGCTGGACGCGCCATAACAGCCAGTTCCATTTTGGGGGAATTCCGCTGGGAATTCGACCCCAACGAGCACTTGGGTGCTTCCTAAACCTCCCTATGATACACGGAAAGCCCACTCAGGGCTGACCAATCACTCAATCCAAATCCCACAGGCAGTATCAAGCAGGTTCCGTCGATCACAAATTGAACCTGGGATAGCCGTCTTGGCCGTCGAGATGGCAGGCCAGACGCATCCCCCCAACCCCCAGCCAATCTAAAATCTAAAATCTAAAATCTAAAATCTAAAATCTAAAATCTCATTGTCACTCACCCGGCACGACCTCCGTCACGCGATAGATCGTCTGGGGAACTAATTGGGGCCATAAAGCAGCGGCTAGTTGCTGTGTCGTTAAGGTTTGACGCTGGATCTGCCCCCCTAGGCTGGTCATGGGGTCAGCGCCCGTTGCTAGCATGAATTCTAACTTCTGGACTTGGGGCCATGTTGTTAACTGGG
Organism: Trichothermofontia sp.; assembly: GCF_053493415.1. Taxonomy (NCBI): domain Bacteria; kingdom Bacillati; phylum Cyanobacteriota; class Cyanophyceae; order Leptolyngbyales; family Trichocoleusaceae; genus Trichothermofontia; species Trichothermofontia sp. The sequence goes on from NZ_JBRCAD010000061.1 coordinate 12,453, forward strand.
TCAACACGCTGAGGAGTGCCTGCCCATAGGGATGATCGTGGTGTTGATACCAGTCTGGGGTTGCCAGATTCTCTTGATCCAGGCCCAGATGCACAATCAGGGGAGGGGCCGGATGGGCGCGTCCCGGATCAAAGAGGGCGATCGCCAGCAAGCGGGTTTCCTCCTGCACGAGTAAATCGTAGGGCTGGATCAGGTACCGCAATTTTTCTAGCCGTTCATACCGCACCTTTAAGGGGAGAGGTTCATCCCGCCAGTGGACAGCCAGCAGCAGTAAATGGGTTTGTAGGAGAAGATGCCCCAATTTTTTCGCTTTCGTCGTCAAATAACCGACATTGTAGGACGTGGCCTCAATCAGCAGGGGCACGCGATCGACCACCTCTAGGCCATAGCCCTTCAAACCAGCAATTTTGCGGGGATTGTTGGTAATGAGCCGAATTTGCTTAACCCCCAGATCATTGAGGATCTGGGCACCCACCCCGTAATTGCGCAGATCAGCAGGGAACCCCAGACGCTCATTGGCCTCCACCGTATCCAAACCCATATCCTGGAGCGCATAGGCTTTGAGTTTATTGATTAGCCCAATGCCCCGTCCTTCCTGGCGGAGGTAGACCACAACCCCTTGCTCCGCACTATCGATCATCTTCAGGGCCGCTTGGAGTTGCATCTGACAGTCACAGCGCAGGGAGCCGAGGGCGTCCCCCGTCAGGCATTCGGAGTGCATTCGTACCATGACTGGATGCTCAGCAAAGGTGGCGGGATCACCCTTCACGATCGCAACGTGTTCCCCCTGGTTGAGGGTATCCCGATAGGCATAGATGCGAAAATTACCGAATTGGGTGGGTAGCTCAGCCACGGTTTCTCGGCAGATAAACCGCTCATGTTGCAGCCGATAGCTAATCAGATCCGCAATGCTAATTAACCGCAGATGATGGAGCTTGGCATACTCAATCAGTTGAGGTAAGCGGGCCATCGAGCCATCGGGATTTTGGATCTCACAGATGACTCCGGCTGGGTATAGTCCGGCCAAGCGGGCCAAGTCCACCGCTGCCTCCGTATGTCCCGCCCGTTTGAGGACCCCCCCTTCCCGACTCCGCAGGGGGAAAATATGGCCGGGACGCCGCAGGTCATGGGGCTGGGTTTTGGGATTGAGGGCCACCTGGATGGTACGGGCGCGATCGTCGGCGGAAATGCCAGTGGAAACGCCGAGGTGGGGAGCCGCATCAATGCTGACAGTAAACGCGGTTTGGTTGCTGTCGGTATTGTTACTGACCATGAGGGGAATGTCTAGCTCGTCCAGCCGTTCCCCCATCATCGCCAAACAGATCAGCCCCCGTGCTTCCACCGCCATGAAGTTAATCATGTCCGGGGTGGCAAACTGGGCCGCCCCAATCAAATCTCCCTCATTCTCACGGCCCTCATCATCAACCACAATGATGACCTTGCCCGCCTTTAAGTCCTGGAGGGCGAGGTCGATGGGATCAAATTCCGGGGCGATAGGAGGAGGTTGCGTTGTCACGGAGGCCGTCTCGTTCCAGCAGGGCTACAGGTCGTTGATGCGCAGCAATCTGCGTTCTCCCTCAATTTTAGCGAGTTGCGGGGCTAGCCACTTCAGGTGGCCTGACGGTCCCAGTTGCTCTTGTTATGATTCCAAACAGCCCGTACCGTGAGGGTGGCCCGCTTTCCACCCTTTTGGTGGGGGAGTGTGTCACAATAGCGTCATTTGTAAAGGTCAATGGTCATGGGCAACTCAGGACGCGTGCCTGTTGGGATTGTCGGTGCTTCCGGCTACGGAGGTGTCCAGTTGATGCGGCTACTCTTGGCCCATCCCCAGGTTGAGGTGGTGTATTTAGGGGGCGAAGGCAGTGCGGGCAAGGCTTTCTCGGAACTCTATCCCCACTTCAGCCAATCAACAGATTTAGTGATTGAACCAGTCGATACCGAGACGATCGCCCAACGGTGTCAGGTGGTCTTTCTCTCCTTGCCGAATGGGATTGCCTATCAGCTAGCCCCAACGCTGCTAGGAAAAGGCTGCAAGGTTTTGGATCTGTCGGCGGATTACCGGTTTAGTAATCTCGACACCTACCGGGCTTGGTATGGCGGCGATCGCGATGATGCAGTAGTGGCGGAAACGGCAGTCTATGGGTTGCCAGAACTGTACCGCGATCGCATTCGGGGTGCCAACCTAATCGGCTGTCCGGGCTGTTATCCCACAGCGAGTTTGCTTGCCCTTGCACCGTTGCTCAAACAGGGCTTGGTAGTGCCAGAGAGCGTGATTATTGACGCCAAATCGGGCACCTCCGGCGGGGGACGCCAAGCCAAAACCCATTTACTCCTGGCGGAAGCCGATAGTTCGGTCGCTGCCTATGGCGTGGCCCGTCATCGTCATACACCGGAAATTGAGCAAATCTGCCGGGACTTGACGGGGAGTGAAATGATGGTGCAGTTTACGCCCCACCTGATGCCGATGGTCCGGGGCATTTTGGCCACGGTCTATGCAACGCTGCGTGATCCGGGGCTAGTGCGGGAGGATCTCCTGACGATCTATCGGGCGGTGTATCGGGCCTCTCCCTGGGTGAAGGTATTACCGGGGGGGACCTATCCACAAACCAAATGGGCCTGTGGCAGTAATCTGTGTTACATCGGCATTGAAGCGGACCCTCGGACCGATCGCGTCATTATTATGTCGGCGATCGATAACCTGATCAAGGGTCAAGCAGGACAGGCTGTCCAATGTCTCAATCTCATGATGGATTGGGAGGAAACCCTGGGCTTACCGCAGTTGGGCTTTTATCCCTGACCCCCACCATCACCTGGCTTATCCAGAAGGTTTGAGGTGCCATGCCCAAAATGGATCTCAAAGGCAGTCCCGACTTCCGCAAGGCGTTCAATGGTACCTTGTAGCTGAGCTGTTACTAATTGATAGACAAGAGATAGCCCAAGCGAATGGCAAGTATCCAGGTTAAAGTCCGGCGGTAAGCCAATACCGGTATCCCAAATTTTCAGGACTAACTCCTGTTTAGATGCCTGATAAATATGAATACCGATGGTGCCTGTTTGTTGATCAGTAAAGGCATATTTAAGAGAATTAGACAACAATTCGTTAATAATTAAGCCACAATAAATTGCCACGTTGGGATTAAGTTCAATCGCAGAAGTGTTGAATCCAGATATAAAACTTTACACTTGAGGGTGCGAGAGTCATACAAGCGTTTCTGGAAGCAAATCGTAGCTCCAATGGACGAGCGAACAGCGACGGCTGAGTTCTAGTTGCAAATAGCGAAACTTGTCA